>CALUUU010000004.1 GCA_944324035.1 Candidatus Gastranaerophilales bacterium | reverse complement strand
AGAAAATATCATATGCATTAAAAAGTGATTTCATAAAAAATCCTGACAATGCTGATTTTATAAAACAATTCTTATCTGAAAATACAACTGACTCAAAGAACATTCTAAATGAAACAGACCATTACGATAAAACATATATATTATTTGATTCAAATACTGCAGAATCAGCAAAAGCACTATATGAACTTAAAAATAAAACAGACAATCCATTATTAAATGCCGATAATATTATGACATTATTAGATTATGGATTTAAAGGAAAATCTCCGGAATTCTATAACAAATTTGGGGATATGCTTAACCTTAAAGATGAACAAGGCAATTATGTTTTAAATGCAAAAAATTTCCCGCTTGATAACAGAAAAGCTCTGGAATTTGTAATGCAAGATCCAAAACTTATAAATAAAGATGTAATTTACCTGTTAGACAGCGATATAGAAATTGGTTCAAATTCTGTTAGCAGAAAAGGTATTGATGTAATGAGCGAAATTTACAGCAAAAACCCTGATATTTCTGTTGAAGAATTAGTTACCCAAACAAAGGAAAGAGTTATAGATAAAAAAATTACAGACCCTGTACTTGTTGAAATAAGTAATAAATATTCTTCTGCTGAATTAAATAATAATTTGTTCGATATTCAGACAATTATGAAAGATGTAAAAGATAAAAACATATTAGAGTATGTAAATAATCAACTCGGAGAAATCAAAACATCTACCCTGTCCCAACAAGAATTGAACGCTAAAATCACAGACATTCAGGATGCACTCGACATATATCATTCTGTCAATGGAGATTACGTAAATATTGGTGATAAAAACTTTGAACCATATTACCGTAGTTTTATTAACTATGTCAAAGAAAATAATCCAACGCTTGCAAATGAATTGATGAGAAAACCTTCACTTATTGAAAAATATCTTAAAACAGATCAATATAAATTCCTCAGACAGGATTTTGTAAATGATATGCAGTTCGGCAAACTTGCAGACTACTGTAAAAAACATCCGGATTCTGAATTGAGTGAATATTTCTATAATAATTATTTCCTTAAAAAAGTAAAATTACCAAAAGAAGTAAAACAACAATGTATAGAAATAAATAATAAATATGGTGTGAAAGTTATCCCTTCCAGCTATACCACAGAATCAAAAGAAGTTTTTGATTATATTGACAAAGAATTCACTCAATGGCAGACTGCAAGCGGAGGAAATGCGAAATTTCCGCCTGTACTTGATTTTATGAGTACAAAACAAGAGTATTTTGATAAAACAAGTGCATATGGAAAGACGGCTTCCGGAGGATTTGCAGAGATATACAGCAATCAAAGTATAGCACTAAATGGCATGACTATGGAGTCAGTCCAACATGCTATACGTCATGAGTTAACCCATATAAATGATACTAAGAAAGGGATTGACAACTTACCTCAAGAGATTGCGCCGCGTAAAAACGGCTCCGGTGAGATAGATTTTGCGAACTGCAAGTATAGAGAAGAATTCTTGAGAGCCGGCATTGACCCTGCACATGTAAGTTATGCATACAACAATCCTCGCGAATTTATTGCAGTAGCAGCAGAAGGAGATATGAGTAAATATTCACCTGAATTCAAAAAATTACTCATAGATATGGGGATGCCTGAATGGCAATTTGATATGGATGTTATGAATCCGAGTATAAAAAATCAAATTGAGCTCAACCAAAACTCTTTAAGTGGGCAATCCGGCATGACTCTCGAAGAACTATATTACGGACAAAAAGCCGGTGCCGGCAAAACATCTGCAACATCTCAAAACGCAGCCGGCGATATATCTGCGTCCAAAACAAAGGAACAAACAGTTCCGGAAAGTGAAATTGTAAAAACAAGCTCAGCAACAATTGATAAAACACAAGGGATTACTTCTACAACCCTTGGGGAAACTGCAAAAACGACACCTAAAAGTTCTATAGGTAATGTTTTTGTATATAATCCAACAAATAACCCTAATGTTAAACTTAAAGAGTATACTTATGTTCTTAAAAGCGGACGTAAATTAAAACTTATAGGACCAGAAGGACTTGATCAAAAAAATCTTCAAATTTTAATTAATACAGATTTAAATCGGAGAATTTTACAACAACAACTGCCACATTTCAAAGAATACTCTGAAAGCACACAAATTCGTTTAGCACGCTTAATGACAAATTGTCCACCCTCCCTAAAACCACGACTACAAAATATGTTGCGGACAGCTATAGATGAAACAACTTGTCTTAAGATAATTAACGATAAACAGGCACTTACACAAAGACTCAATGATATAAAAGAACTTGAAGAATTTTTTAAACCGAATGAGTTTTACTATTTGGAAGGACTACTTGAAATCAAAACATCAGACCCTGCAAAATATCAAAAAATAGCAAATTCCGGAATTTTTGAATTAATAAAGGAAGGAAAAGTTGATGCCTCAGCTCTTAATCAATTGAACAAAAATTCTGATTTATCAGCTGATGTATATAATGATTTAGCATTAGTCAAATCCGGGAAAAGTATTGTTCCTGAATTTCCTGAAGGAACAGATTTAAAAACAGCATTTGAACAAACTTCAACAGGAGATGCCGTCGAAGTCGGAAATAAAATGTATATAAATGACGGCAATAC
The DNA here is from genome assembly GCA_944324035.1 of Candidatus Gastranaerophilales bacterium. Lineage (GTDB taxonomy): Bacteria > Cyanobacteriota > Vampirovibrionia > Gastranaerophilales > Gastranaerophilaceae > UBA1221. Next base: position 27,398 of record CALUUU010000004.1, on the reverse strand, counting down.
TCTTGTTGAATGGAATATGACTAAAGAAAAATATTTAGAATTATTCCCGCCGGTACAGCGCTTTACTACTACACAAAGTTTAACAATAAGCAACTGCCACTTAATCCAAACTCTGGGTCTTGCTATGCATAATCCAAATGCCAGAGCGCAGTTCTTACAGTCATTTGAACTGAATGGAAATGATGTTGTTGTTACAGTTAAAAGTCTGGAGGATTATAATGGTAGCAAAACTTTCACTAACGGAGAAATCCAATTAGCCTCACAAAATAAACATTTAACAGGCTGTAAAGGGCTACAGATGTATGAACAAACATATAGCGAAAAAGCCCTTAGAGAAAAAGAATTGGATCCTGTTGCAGATCCGGATATTGCATCAATTGATGAGCTTATGACCAGATCAGCCTGGGGATTACCAGCTCAAACTATGGGAGATGTTTTTGGTCAAGGCTCCATGTGTGATATATTGCCTATCGCAAAGGAAATTCAGGACGTTAATGGTAAGACTGAGATAAAACTAGCTTCAAGTTATTCTACTACAGTTCTTTCCGAAATTCCATACAAAGATAATAGTGGTATAGATACAGTAGATTTAAATCAACAAAAAACTGAAGGAACTAAAATGTATGTATTTAATAAATTTTTCAAAGATTTTCCGGACAAAACACTTTCGTTGAGTAATCTGTCTACTGAAACAACAGAAACATTATTACAAAACACAGCAAATAATCCAGATTTTATGATTTCTTTCGGAACAATTTTACCTCATGGAACAGCTGCAGAAAGTAAGCTTTTACCAGAATATAATCTTATTTCGAGTCATGCATATTCTATAGTCGGATATGATACAATAAATAAAACGGTAAAAATTGCGAACCCGCATTCATATGCTGCTGTAACTGAAATTCCGTTGGATACATTGCAAAAATATATAGGGAACTTAGATTTTATAAAACTATAAAGGAGAAAAAATGAAATATTCTAAAGAGTTAGTCATAAGAAGCACTGAAATTGTAAAACAAGTTAAAGAAGCTGAAAAATTAAATAAACCAATTGAACATCTTGTTAAAGAACAAATTGCAATAATGGAATGCCAGCGGGATGAGTTCATCAAACGAGCTGATCAACTGGGTTTTGATGACTTGGATAAAGCAAAAGTTGAAATTCAAATATATTCAAATATCAAATTCTGGGCAAAAAAAATCGGGCTGCCTGTTGAAAAATATGATAATCTTATCAAGCAGGTTCAAAAAAGAATTCTTGAGTAGCAATTTCAAATATAAAAATTTTTTACTGATTTATCAAATAAAGTGAATTCTATATAACTCTGTTTTTGCATATGTAATAAAATTTTATTCTCCGTGGTGGCAGTGATGATGTCCGTGTCCATGACAGTGGCTGTGTTCTCCGCCGCAAGAATTTTCACCGGTTGTAAGTGTAGAATTCATATATTCTTTTACTACTTCTTCGACAGGTAATTCAGGGCAGCCTGCAACAACTTTAACTCCGTTTTGAGCAAATATTCCAAGAGGTCTTGCTCCCATACCGCCTGCAAGAATAACATTTGCTCCCTGTTCTGATATCCAGCTTGCGCTCTGGCAGCTTATTCCTTCGTCCGGAATTTTGTTTTCTATATTTTTAATCTCTTTTGTCTGCATATCAACATCTGCAAATGTAAAAGATTCACAATGTCCGAAATGCGAACACAACTTACCATTTTCTGTAGGAATAGCAATTTTCATAATTTTATCTCCTTTTAATTTATCTATATTTGATTGAAGCATAATAGCACTTTCTAACGCTTCCGTATCAGTCATATTATGTGACATCGCATAATCTCTTAAGATACCCAAAATATTCTCATTAATCCGCCTGTTAAACGGAACCTTTTTGAGGCAAGTCCGCTTTCTTCCTGCATTAAAACGTTTTCCGCCCCAATTATTTGTATTCTCACAAATTTTGCGACAACCTTTCATATATAGATTATAAATCTTATTCTTGAATTTGTCAATACATTTTCAAGAGGTTTAACTTTTATTATTTATTTCTTTCGCGTCACACAAAGCGCAGCGTTATGATGTCGTGCCTCAGGCACATAACATGGGTTATGTAAACTCTTCACAATTCTTAAAATTACTCTGGCAGAATTTAAAAAAATAATTTAAAATATAAATAGTTTTCGAGGAGTTTTTATGGAAAAATTTAAATTTATATGGTTGTATATTGTTGCGATTATTGCATCTTTGGGCGGACTTCTTTCTGGATACGATACCGGGGTTATATCAGGAGCGCTGCTATTTATTAACGAAACTTGGGATTTATCCGAATCTCTTCAGGGAATTGTAGTAAGTTCCGTTTTAATCGGTGCCGTAATCGGTGCAGCAACCAACGGGATACTGGCAGATATTTTCGGCAGGAAAAAAGTTATTATTGCTACCGCAATTATATTTATCCTTGGTTCCATTTTATGCGGCTTTGCTCCGAATGTTTACGTTCTTATAATTTCGAGAATATTTGTCGGACTTGCTGTCGGAATAGTTAACTTTGTAATCCCTCTGTATCTATCAGAAATTTCACCTAAAGCGATCAGAGGCACCCTCGTTTCACTTTACCAATGGGCCATAACAGCAGGAATTTTATTCTCATACTTTATAAATGCAGCATTTGCACAAGCAGTATTCAACTGGCGCTGGATGCTTTTGGCAGGAGTTCTGCCGGGAGTTATCTTATTAGTCGGCATGTGCTTTATGAGCGATACACCGAGATGGCTTATCAGCAAAGGTAAAGACGATGCTGCACAAAAAGTTTTGAAAAAAATCGAGCCGGATGTTGATATTGAAAACGAAGTTAAAGAAATAAAAAGAACTCTGAAACTAAATGACCGCACATCAGGCGAAAAATTTAAATTTAGAAAATGGATGATAATGCCGTTTGTTGTCGGCATAGGAATTATGTTTGCACAAATATGTACAGGCATAAACACGATAATATATTATGCTCCTACAATATTTAAAGTTGCAGGATTTGACTCTAACTTAAATGCGATTTATGCAACAACAGGAATAGGAGTTGTCAATTTCTTAATGACAATTGTTGCAATATTCTTTACTGACAGATTAGGCAGAAAACCTCTGCTATATTTTGGGTTAACCGGTGTAATGCTTAGTCTTGCAGCATTAGGATGCGCATTTGCATTTGAATCAGCTCTTGGCAGCAACCTGAAATATGTTGCTGTCGGCAGTCTTGTAACTTATATTATATGTTTTGCGATGAGCCTCGGCCCTATCGGGTGGATAATTGTTTCAGAAGTTTTTCCGCTAAAAATACGCGGTATTGCGATGAGTATCTGCACGGTTTCAAACTTTGCATTTAACTTCTTTGTTGTAGGAAGCTTCCCGATACTTATTCACAAAATAGGCGGAGCTTACACTTTCTGGGGCTTTGCGGTTGTATCATTCTTATGCATCCTGTTTGTATATTTCTTTGTTCCGGAAACGAAAGGAATTTCGCTGGAACAGATTGAATCAAACTGGATACATGGCGTAAACCCAAGAAATTTTAATAAATAAGTTTTAAAAATATTAAATATTCTAAAATAAGTCTTGCAAAATTTTTTGTCCGAATTAAAATAGATTTTGCAAGACTTGGAATAAAAAACAAAAGGAGATTGCTTTTAACAAAAGCAAACACAAATGTCCCTGACAGTAAATAAAATAGGGTACAACAATACAACATTTACCCGAACGAACGACAATAAACATAATAAAGAAGCAGGTTTTATCACAAAAGCCGCATCAGCTGCCGGCAGTACTGCAGGCCTTATCGGTGCAACGATTTATATAACGAAAAAACGCGGGTATAAACTACCTACACTAAATGACAAAAAACAAATAATAAAAATTATAAAAAATCTGGAATTTAAAGCAAAAGATGTTATACTGCTGGCAAGTTCATCAGTTGCGGGAGGACTTATCTGCGGTACGCTGACTGATCCTAAACACGCAAAAGCAAAGAGAAAAGAAGGCTTGACCCAGCTTGTCGGAAATTACATAATTCCAAGTCTTTTTGTCGGCGGAGGTATGAAGTTAAACAAAATTTTAAACAAAACATTTAAATTTCCTCCGGTTAAAAAAAGTGTCCAGGCAGCATTCGGAACAGCCGGTTTTATCTCAGGAGTAATTGTCGGCAACAGAATTTCCCGCTCTATCAATAAACATATTTACAAGGAAAACGACAACCGCCGTTTAAACTGGAAAGATTGGTTTGAGCAGGCAGATAATGTCTGCCTTGTCACATCAATGGCAAATCCTGGCACAAAACTTGCTAAATATGCATCAAAAATCATCCCGCTAGCGCATATATTGCCGGGTTACTGCACCGGAATAAAGCGTGATATATAAGATTTATAAATCTACTGAAGATTCTTTAATCGGAGCACCTATAACACGCTCAAGTTCAGCCGCATTTACATTGTAATTTAAAAGATTAGAGTAATAATCCAGCTGCGCATTGAGGTATGAGTTTTCGGCATCTTTAAATTCAATAGCATCACCAAGTCCAACCTGATATCTTCTGAATGCCTGGTACTGGCGTTCTTTTGCCTGTTGAAGCGCTAGTTTTGAAACATCCAGACTGTCATGGGAGTTTATCAGATTAATATATGCACTCTTAACCTCTAAATAAACATTTTGACGCTCCTGCTCGTAATCAGCTTCATATTTTTTATATGTAGCTTTAGCTTCGTCAACCTGCTTCTTCAACAGCATAAGATTTAAGTTTGAATAATTTAACTGGATACCGGCCTGATAACCGTAATCCATATCCATCTTGCCGCCGCCGTTATTGTATGAACCGAACGCACTTAAATCCGGAGTAAAAGCTCTTTTTGCGGCTCTTACATTGAGTTCTGCGGCATCTACAAGCTTTTTAGCTGAAAGCAAAGACGGTCTTGAAGATTGTGCCGTTTCCAGCAAATCTTTAAAATTAACATCATAAGCTTTAGTATTTAATTTATCCTTTAATATAACCTTTTCCATTTCAGGAATACCAACGGCATTAGCAAGCTGAACAGCGGCCACTTCCATTGTATTTTTTGCCTTGATAAGGTTAACCTTAGCATTACCTAAGTTATATTCTGCAGTTGTAACATCAATTTTAGCTTTTTTACCTATATGATAATATGCACTTGCCTGCTTTAACTGCAGTTCAAAATCTTTTACGGTATCTTCATAAACCGTTTTTTGAATTTCTGCAAAAATCATATTGTAATAAGCCACTTTAACATTATAAATAACATTTTCAATATTCATTTCCGCATCATAACGGGAAGATTCGTAATTTCTTTTTGCCATATCAGCATTTGCTTTTGTCTTTCCGAAATCAAACAAAAGGAGATTTGCAGAAAGTGTCGGAACATAATACATATCGTATTTTCTGTTCATCATATTACCAAATGCACCGCTGCTGCGCATGGTCATCAATGAATCATTTCTGGAATAACTTACACCGGCACCGAGCGTAGGGAAATAATTAGACCAAGCCTGCCCTATTCGTGACTTATAAATTTCGGCATTACTTATTGCTGACATAATCGTAGGGTTATGTGTAATTGCAAGCTTTATACAATCACTCAGCGTCACTTCTCCGTTCATTTCAGAATATTCTATCTGGCTGTTTATTACAGGGAATTTTGTTTCATACATTCCTTCTGCTTCCTTTGAAGATTCAGCCTTATTTTTTGCTTTTTCAATATTCTTTTTACGTTCACGCCTTTTATTAACCTTCTTTGGTTTTTCCGGTTTAACAATCTGAACTTTTTCCTCTTTTTTAGCCACAACATTTTGAGGAACCTCTTCTGATAAAACCGGCCCGACAGTTATTGCAAGAACTGAACATATTAAAAATAAATTTACAACCTTTTTCATTAGCTTTACATCTCCAAATCTTCATCGGTAATTTCTTTTTTAGGGAATAAATCTACAAATTCCTGAACTATAACATAGAATGCCGGAGTTAATACCGCACCTATTGTTGCAGCAGCAATCATACCGCCAAATACTGTAGAACCAACTGATATTCTTGAATTTGCACCGGCACCGCTTGCAAAAATCATAGGCAGAACACCAATAACGAACGCCAATTCTGTCATCATAATCGCTCTAAATCGTAATTTTGCGGCCTTAATTGCAGCTTCTTTCACAGGCAGTCCGTGTTTTTCATGTTCTTCTTTTGCAAACTCTACAATCAAAATTGACTGTTTTGCGGCAAGACCTATTAATGTAATCATACCAACTTGTGAATAAATATCAAATGCCTGGTTAATCATCATCTGGAATATCAAAGCACCTAGTGCCGCAATCGGAGAAATCAACAATACCGCAATAGGAATTGTATAACTTTCATACAACGCAACTAAGAATAAATATACAAATATCAAAGCCATTGATATGATAATTGCTGTCTGCCCCGAAGCTTCTCTTTCCTGAGCAGATGTACCTGACCAGTCATAAGAAATATCAGAAGGCAAAACTGAATTTGCGACTTCTTCCATAGCATTCATCGCATCACCGGAACTCTTACCGGGCGCCTGCTGACCTTGTATTTGTACGGATTTATACTGGTTGTAACGGGTAATAGAAGCCGTACCAACAGTCTGTTTTAATTTAACAATAGAAAGCACCGGAACCATTACGCCGTTAGTATTTTTTACATATATACCGGACAAATCTGTAGCCTTATCTCTAAAGCGGCTCTCTGCCTGCATCTGAACTTTAAATACCCTGTCATACTTATTAAAATCGTTAATATAGTATGTACCAAGCATTGATGATAAGGTCGAATACAATTCCTGCAAATCTACACTTTGAGCCAATGCCTTTTCATAATCAATTTCTAATATATACTGCGGTACATTTGCCTGGAATGAAGTATATACGTTTGAAAGTGACGGATTCATATTTGCTTGCGTAATAAGCTTGTTCGCCCAAGATTCCAATTCCTGCGGAGTATATTCACCCTGTGATAACATCTGGAATTCAAAACCGCCCATCATACTCATACCGTTAATTGCAGGAGGTGAGAAGGCCTGAATTTGAGCTTCTTTAGTATTAGAAGCAACAGCTCTAACTTTATTCAATATTGCAACGTGTGAAAGATCTGTTTCCTGACCTTTTATTTTTCTCATTATCCACTTAAACGGATTCATTTTTCTATACTGATAATCCTGCAGCTGTATAATTACGGTAGACTGGTTTGTAGAACCGTCACCACCGAATACAGTCAATTTTTCAGTATTTATACCCTCTATACCTTTAATTCCTTCTATAAACTTTCTTGAAACATCTTCTGTTCTCTGTAAAGACGCTCCGTCAGGAAGAGTAATACTTGCCAACAAAACCCCCTGATCTTCATCTGGAATAAACCCGGTTGAAATAGTCCTGAAACAAAGCAGAGTTAATGCCAAAAGTCCTATATAAAGAGCTATTACAAGTTTTTTGTTATACACAAATTTATGAACAAACTCCATGTAAAAGTCCTCAACTTTTGCAAAGATTTCGTTGAATTTTACAACAATTACAGAAGTTCTTTTGTTAATTCTTTCTATAATATGATCTTTAAAGACAAGCCATTTCGGCCTGTTTTCATCATTTTTAACTTCTTTTTTATGCCCCAAAAAGTGAGAGCACATAGCAGGAGAAAGTGTAAGCGCACAAATAGCAGATATTGCAATAGAAACCGCAATACAAACAGCAAACTGCTTATACATAACACCTGTCATACCTGTCATAAAGACAATCGGTACAAATACGGCCATCAATACAAGAGCCATAGCAACAAGTGCAGAACCTACTTCCTGCATAGTTAACTGTGTGGCAATTATAGCAGACTTCCCTTCTTCAATATGACGTTTTACGTTTTCAATTACAACGATAGCATCGTCAACAACTACACCAACCGCAAGTACTAATGCAAACAGTGACAACAGGTTTATCGTCATCCCCATCACATTCAATGCAAAGAAAGTACCAATCAATGACACAGGAATAGTTGCACAAGGAACAAGTGTTGCCATTCCGTCCCCAAGGAACAGGAATATAATAATTACAACAATTAACCCTGTCAGAAGAATAGTAAATTCAACTTCCTTCATAGATTCATGGATAAAATCCGCGTCATCTTTTACATATAATATTTTTATACCGTTATCAAGCCTTGCATTAAGTTCGTTTACTTTAGCTTTAACAGCCTTGGAAAGGTTAATAATATTAGCATCCGGCAATTGCGAAATAACAACAACCGCAGACGGCTTTCCGTTAACCAAACCTAAGTTTGAATAAGATTCAGCTCCAAGTTCAACTCTTGCAATATCTTTTATTTTTACATTTGAGCCGTCCATATTTGAACGCAGAATTATGTTTTCAAACTGTTCTACTTCATCAAGACGCCCCGGCGTTTTTAATGTTATTTGAAGCGCATTTTTTTCATCAGTCGGCAGCTGCCCGAGGGCACCGGTTGCAACCTGGGTATTTTGGCTTGTGATAGCATTTTTAACATCACTTGTTGAAATATGTAATCCCGCCATTTTTTGAGGATCCAGCCATATTCTCATTGAATAATTTCCGCCGCCGAATACCATAACATCGGCAACACCCTCAACACGTTTTAATTCATCTTTGATATAAATTGAACCATAGTTTGTTAAGTCTAACTGCGACCAGTTGCCGGATTCAGGATACAGTGTCAAAATAACAGCACCTGCACCAGAAGAACGGCTTATTGCAGTAACACCGGTTCTTTGGACTTCTTCCGGCAATTGTGACTGCACACGCTGGATTAAGTTTTGGACATTCATCAAGTTTATGTTCTTATCAGTTCCAACCTTAAAATACAACGTCAAAGTATAACTGCCGTCATAAGAAGTTGACGTCATATAAGTCATATTTTCAACACCGTTCAGTTTATTTTCCAAAACGGTAGCAATTGTAGACTCTATAACTTCAGCGTTTGCACCCTGATAGTTTGCAGATACTCTAACCTGGGGCGGAGTAACATCCGGGTAACTTTCTTGTTTAAGATTTAACAGAGAAATCAAACCCAGTAATACAATACAAATCGAAATTACCAGTGCAAATCTCGGAAATCTTATAAAAAAGTATAGTTTCTCTTTATCAAAAATCTTTTTCATTAATTTTTACCTGCATCTTTTTCAATTAACTTTAATTTTTGTCCTTCAGCCGAAATATTTTGAATACCGTTTACAACAACTTTATCAGAAAGAGTTAAACCGCTTGTAACAACCCAGTTATTGTTTACATCATCAGAAACTGTTATATTCTTTCTCACAGCTTTACCATCCTCAGCAACCCAGACATAGTATCCGCTCATTGCATCACCTTTTGTACACGCCTGCGGGATAGTCATATATTTAACAAGTTTAGGAGCCTTAAGCTCAACTTTCATATAATCACCCGGCATCAGCCATAATTTTGAGTTATCAAATGTAGCCCTCATGCTGACAGAACCGGAATCCTTATCAATTTTGTTATCTACAAAGTTAACTGTACCAATTTTATCGTACCAGCTTCCACCGTTAAACTGAACTCTGACTTCGACATCTTTATATTTATCGCTTGCTTTTAAAAGATTTACAAAATCATCACTCTTTAAACTAAAAGAAACATAAACAGGATTAGTGCTTGAAATATTAACCAAAGAACCTGAAGTTGCAGTAACATAGTTTCCTTCGGTTATATTAACCTTCCCAATTCTACCGTCAATAGGAGATTTAATAGTTGTGTAGCTTAAGTTTACCTTAGCTAATTCAAGCTGCTGCCTTGCAGCATCAAGAAGTGCTTTGTTTTGGTTCGCTGTTGCAAGACTTGAATCTACATCAGAACGACTTATCAAATCTTCTTTAACAAGAGCCCGCGCCCTGTCTAACTCTTGTTTTGCATTTTTATATAAAGCACTGTATTGATTAACATTAGCCTGCGAATTATTTACATCAATTTGATATTCTCTCGGATCTATCTGGAAAAGAGTCTGGCCTTTTTTTACAAAATCGCCTTCCGTAAAATATTTTTTTATCAAAAAGCCAGGAACACGTGCAACAACATCAACCGAATATTTCGCCTCAACTCTTCCTGTAGCTTCTGCCGACACATTAACTTCTTCTATATGCGGATTAGCAACTTCCACTTCTTTTGGCTGCATCATAGCCTGTCTTTGAATAAAGCCTGCAATCGCACCTGAAACCTTGTTATACACTATAGGAACTATTATAATCAGCATAATTACAATAGCCCACTTTCTTCTAGTCATTTTTACTTTCATACTTTTCTCCATAATTACAGTAGAATATTCTACCCAAATGGTAAAATATTCAATATACATATGTCAATAAAAGAGTAAAATTTTCCACCATATGAAGGATTTTAAGCAGATAAAATTTCCAGCCGCTTGCCAACAAAATTGACTCAAAGTAAATTGTTTATATAATAAAAATTATTGGCAGGAGAAATTCAATCAATGATGAAAAATTCAAAAGTTACGGGAGCTGTTTATGGAGCAGTTGCGGCCGCCTGTTACGGAATGAATCCTTTATTTACCCTTCCGCTTTATTCCGCAAACATAGGGGTGAATTCCGTCTTATGCTACAGATATGTCCTGGCAGTAATATTGCTTTTGGGCTGGCTTGTATTTTTAAAAAGAACTTCTCTTAGTCTTACAAAAAACGAATTTTTCCCGCTGTTAATCATGGGGTTAATTTTTTCGTTCTCATCATATACATTATTTAAAAGCTACACATATATGGATGCGGGCATAGCTTCTACCCTTTTATTTATATACCCTATACTGGTTGCAGTTTTAATGATAATCTTTTTCAAGGAAAAAATCAGAAGCTCCACCGTTATTTCTCTTATATTAATGACTATAGGAATAACTATGCTATATAACGGGAAACCTGGTGAAAGTTTAAATATTAGAGGAGTATTATTAGTATTTCTTTCTGCATTAAGCTACGCAATATATATAATAGGAATAAAAGCAATCCCCCAGCTTGCAAAAATGGATGCTAATAAATTAATATTTTATGTAATGCTTTTCGGAAGTTTCATATACATATACAATTTGGACTTTTTTACAAAACTTGATATAATCCAAACCCCGATATTATGGATTAACGCGATAGCACTTGCTCTTTTGCCGACTATTCTATCACTTGCTGCGATGACAGAATCTATCAAAATAATAGGAGCTACACCTGCGGCTATTTTAGGAGCATTGGAACCTGTAACTGCATTATTTTTCGGAGTCGCAATTTTTCATGAACATTTAACTGTGAGGATTGTAATGGGTATTGCCGCTATTTTAACTGCAGTCATCTTAATTATTCTAAAAAAGGATATTGCATCAAGACAAAAAAATAATTTATAAAACTCTTGACTTAAAGTACACTCCAACTGTTAATATAAAAATACATAAGAATTTTAAACAATTAATTTCTTGGAGAAAACTATGGCAACAATATCAGAAGTAAGCAAAAAATATAATATATCGCAAGATACATTAAGATACTATGAAAAAATCGGACTTATCCCGCCTGTTCCAAGAACAAAAAGCGGTATAAGGGATTATGATGAAACTTCCTGCGGCTGGGTAGAACTTATGAAATGTATGCGAAGCGCCGGAGTACAAATAGAAGCATTAATCGAATACGTAAAATTGTTTCAAGAAGGCGAACATACAGCACTTGCCCGCAAAGAAATTCTTGTTGAACAACGGAATATCTTAACAGACAAAATAAAAAAGATGCAGGAATCTCTGGACAGATTAAATTACAAAATTAACCGGTACGACACGGTAATAATACCAAAATTAAATACAATTAAAAGCCGTAATTAATTACGGCTTTTTGAGGCTAAAGAAGCAGGCGGAGTTAATAAAATTTCTTTTTTCAAAGCTTCTATAAATTCCGGTCTGTACATATACCCGAGATGAGAACCGTTACTTACAAATACTGCATTGCCTTTAGCATACTTTTTCAGTTGTGCCAATTGCTTTTGATTCACAAGATAATCATCCAGCGTATGAAAAATTTTATAATTGTTATTACATTCAAGATATTCTGCAATTGAATACAGGCTTGAATCATAATTTAAATCATCATAAGATAACAGCTTATCTTTTGAAAGAATGTATTTTTTCATGTAATCTTCATAACTCATATTATTCATATTTTCATAAAAATCAGAACTTTTGTTTTTCGGAACTCCCTCAATTGTAAAAATTAAATCCGAGAGTTTTTGGTGCATAATAAATCCTGTAATTATTTTTGCTTCGCTGTCAGAAAACGGCAGCCTGTCAATTTTAAAGCCGGGATTTTCCTTTTCATCTAACAGCTGCAGAATTTTTGCAGCAGTAATTGCAACACGTTCCTTTAAATTATCCGGATTTTTTTGCCATTCTTCATTATTTTTATCAACCTGCCTCATTGCGTAAAGAAGTTCTATCGGCGGATTAATGGAAATAAATTTTGTTATACCCAAAGTATTATTTTTATACTCTTTATCTGCGAGAAAAAGAGTTTCCAAAGCGCCGAATGATGTTCCTATCAGAACCTTTTCCCGGAATTTACAATTATATTTATCTTCCAGTGTTTTTAAAATTTTTGAAGTAACTGTTTTTAAATAATCTGCATCTTGAGCCGGAATTCCGGGGATATACCCGTCAGGCATGCTTTTTACAAATTCCCACTGGAAATGACTGCCCTGAATTATGACAGAATACCCCTCATCATAAAATAATTTTGCCATAATAACCGAATGATGAGAAGATATACCTTCACCTATTGAAGGATAAATTATTACAACAGGAGAATTTTTGTCCTTTTGCATTAAATATTTAAACCTGTAATCTTCTTTAGCAGGATCAATATTTACCCTGGAAATTCGAAGTCTGTTTTTAAAACACCTGTTCCAAACAGAAAATTCCGACCATATAGACTCTTCAATACCGGGCAAATCAAATAACGCTGTCCGCATAGCATCAATCACAGGCGTCTGCGGATTATAATCATCTAATATTATATCCGCCTTCGGCTTTTCATTTTTTAAAACAAAGCTGCCCGTAGTTTTACTTATTCCTTCTTTATAAAAATCACTATATGCCCAGCGTTCTCCGTCTATAACTTTTTCAGACGCAATTGGATTAACATCTTTATTCTCTGCGAGCGTTTCTCCTGCAACAGCAGGTTCTTCAATTTCGTTATTTACTGTTTCAACAAAATCGTCCTGATAAATTTGTGCATTAGTTTCCAATACATCTTTTCTGTCAAGGTTATTTGCTTTTATATAATTATCTATACCATAGAGCTTTTTAGCAATATCATACGGATCTGCGTAAGTTGATTGAATCATTTCAGCAAGAGGTTCATAGTCAGCAGTTTGATTAATAGTAAAACCTAACTTTATAAGCGCAAGAATAGGCGTACCTATATAACATGTCGGATTAAGGGCAGTATCCAAAGCCTTTCCGGCCAGCCCTCTTGGTGTTGTTGCAGGTATACAGGGAACCACAAGAAAAGGGCCTTGAGAGCATTTACATTTTGCAAGAGCCTGTTCCATATTTTCACTAACAGGCTCAATTTTAAAAAATCTTTTTGCAGGATCAAACATGCCGGCAAGCCCTAATGTTGAATTCGTTAAAAATCTCAGAGTTTCTCTTCCTGATGATTTAAAATCTTTTTGCACCAAAGTACTCACAAGACGTTTCGGGTATTCAATATTAGTATATATTCCCTTAATTCTTTCCATTCCATACTTAGGCATAACTGATGCCCAAACGATATGAACAGGCTTGACAATATATTTATTCAACCCCAAATTAAAATTAAACATTTTTCTATTAAAAGTTTCGCATTTATCCTTTCCAAGATACATACAGGCATAATCCGGATATCTGCTTTTCGTATATTCAAAAGTTTCACCTGCATATCCGGATATATTTATCTGAACTATTAAGCTCAAAAAAAATAATATCAATCCTAAATATTTTGTTTTATTCCGCATCTAAACCTCTGAAAATTCATCTTATTTCATAAAAAATTTAAATACAGATTGTAAAAACAGGCATTACTCATACGGACAGCCGACAAGATTATGAAAAATTTTTGAAAAATTTTAAGAAAAAACCATTATTTGTAGGATATAAGGAAAAGTTTATTTGGTTATAATATTTCTGCTAAAAAAATAGGAGGATTTTTTCATGAAAAAAGATTACGAACAATTAATCAGCAGCTACAACGGCGGAGATTTAGACTTATCAGGCTGCACAATTAAAAAGTTGGAATTAGGTGCTATCGAAGGAAATCTAAACCTTTCAAAATGCACAATTGACACTCTTTCAATCGGATGGGTAAGTCAAAACCTAAACCTTTCAGGAGCTGATATTAAAAATATTAACTGTGCATTTGATGCGGCAAGCGTTGATATGTCAAACACTAAAATTAAAAAATTGCCTTCACACATCTATACTGGCAGCTTAAACCTTGAAAAAAGCAATATTACTAAGCTAAATACAGATATTCAAACAACTGTTTTAAATATAAGAAGCACAAAAATTGAACAATTACCGAAAAACTTCAGAGTACACACTCTTGTAGTTGATTCAAAAACAGCAAAAAGCCTTCCTTTAACAACATTAAACCAATGTGATGAATTAAATATGGATGGCAGAACTTATACAGCAGCCGGAAATTATAATTTCTGCAGCGTATGCTCAGAAACAACAAGCGACAACAGAGAATGCGCCTGCGTATAACTTAGAATTACAGTTCACTCAAAAGACCCGTATAAACGGGTCTTTTTTAATGTAAAAAATTTGTAACAAAGCTCAGAAATTTTTAAAGTTATCCTCTTTAAGAACCGTAAAAGGGAATAAGGCTTTGTAGGTACAAAACCGAATAAGAGAGGAGACTACATGACACAAATCAATTCTATCAATGCCGCAGAAGCACAAACTGCAGCTCTTGGAGTACAGGCAGAAGAAGAGGATGAGCTTTCCACATCAACGAAAAAAGAACTGGAAGCACTTGGGATTCCGGTAACAGAAGGTATGACAGAAGCACAGGCTCAGCAAAAAATTCAGGAAGCCAGATTGCAAAAGCAAGCAGAAGCCGGTATTCAACCTGAAGTATCTGAAGCTGAACTTATGGCAGATGTAAAAACACTTGCAGGAAATATCGGAGTGGCTTACTCAGAGTCTGACGATACCGAAGAAATTCTTATTAACATTGCAAATGAACTCGAAGCGCAAATTGATGATGCAGAAAATAATCCGCAGGAATTAAGTACACTTATGGGATATTTTAATCAATTAAAAAATCTTGATACTGTATTTGAAGAAATTCAATCTGTACAGTCAGCCATTTATGCGGCTATGGATATGGCCGCCGTAAAAAACAAGCAGGAACACAGACTTGAATAAAAAGTTAATTTAACCGGACATAAATAAAAAAGTCTTTCTCTTACAAGAAAGACTTTTTTATTTTAATTTTACATCCACCAAAGATGACAACACACCTCTAAATCGTTTTAAATACGAAATAAATACTTCTTTTTCGTCCTCGGAAAACTCTTTTTCCATTCGTTCTTTTATAACTTTAGATTGCTCTTTAGCATATTTTATATACTTTTCAGCCTTTGGAGTCATTATGCTCTTTTTAATCATAATATTATCTTTTGTATCGACAGTTCTCTTTAAGTACCCTTTGTTTTCCATATCATTTAACATTTTGCCGACATGAGCCTTGCCCTTAAACATATACTTTGCAATATCTGTCTGGGAAATATCAGGATTCATATCAATCAGCATCAAAATTGCGACTTCATCAGCACTCATCTCATCAGATATATATTTTGTCTGAAATTCCCGGCGAAAAGACTTGTTAAAGTTTGCAGTATAAACAATTTGATACGGAAGAAAATTATCAAATAATTCTCCCAAAGATTTCTTATTCATATCATCACCTTTTCAACGTGTATCATATCATACACATACACTTTTTACAATATTAATTTACAGTTGCATATATCGCAAATTCCATAGATACTTGCTATATATGTCCCGATTTACAAAAGACATTTTCATGTTATATTTAAACTATGATGAGAAAACCTGTAGTAGCAATAGTTGGAAGACCAAATGTCGGCAAATCGACATTTGTAAATCGTCTTGTCGGTTCAAGACGCTCAATTGTTGATGACTTGCCGGGAGTTACCAGGGACAGAATATATTTTGATGTAGAATGGCTGAACAAAACCTTTACAGTAATAGACACCGGCGGGATTATTCCCGGAGATGAAGACAATATTATGCTTTCTATTTTTGACCAGGCAAAAATAGCCTGTGAAGAAGCCGATAAAATTATATTTCTTGTCGACGGAAAAGAAGGTGTTAATCCGGTTGATTTTGATATTGCCAATATTTTAAGACAATCAGGCAAGCCGGTATATCTTGCAGTAAACAAACTGGACAATCCTGAATCCTATCTTATGGTAAATGATTTTTATTCGCTGGCACTGGGGGAACCTATTGGGATTTCCGCATTACATGGCAGCGGAGGGGTTGGCGATTTGCTTGATATTATCACAAAAGATTTTGACGAAAACTCTGATATCAAAGATGACGATACAACCATAAGAATTGCAATAGTAGGCCGCCCGAATGCAGGTAAATCTTCTATTGTTAATTCTCTTTTAAATGAAAACAGAGTGATTGTTTCCGATATTTCAGGAACAACAAGGGATAGTATTGACAGCAAAATTACTTACAAAGACAGAGAATTTGTCCTCGTTGATACTGCGGGAATAAGAAAAAAATCAAAAGTAGACTACGGAGTAGAACAATTTGCCGTTGACAGAGCAATACGTTCAATCAGGAGCTGCGATGTGGCGCTTTTGGTAATAGATGCGACAGAAGGAATTTCCGATCAGGATAAGAAGATTTCTTCTATAATAACAGAAGCGGGAAAAGGTATAATTATCGCAGTTAATAAATGGGATTTAATTGAAGATAAAAAATCAAATACTATAAACCAATTTGAAAAGAAATTATCCTCAGACATTCCATTCTTGGAATATGCTCCAAAAATCTTTATAAGCGCGAAAACAAAACAGAGAATAACCCAAATATTTGATAAAGCGGCTGAAGTATATGAACAATGCACAAAACGTGTTTCTACCGGATTGTTAAACAAAATAGTAAAAGAACTTTATGCCCTTAACCCTCCGGCATCAGTCAAAGGCAAAAGACTGAAACTTTTATATTCAACACAAACCGGAATACAGCCGCCGACATTTGTCTTATTTACAAACAACGGTGACTTATTAAAAGACCATTATAAACGTTATATTGAAAATAAACTTCGGGAAGCGTTTGGTTTTTATGGTACACCAATAAGAATCAGCGTAAGAGAACGCAGCGAAAAAGATACGAAAAAGAATTAAACATATAGAATTGAGAAAAGTCAAGCTAAAAGGGCACGTTGAAGAAGTTTTAAACGAGTTAACAAAATAATTTTATCTAAACTCTTGAAAAAAAAATATGTTTATGAAAGAATAAAAGCTGTCGGTTGGAAAGCAATAAACAGTTCCGCCGAAGAGAATATATAAAATATGGCAAGGTAGCTCAGCTGGTGAGAGCGCACGGCTCATACCCGTGAGGTCGAGAGTTCGAATCTCTCCCTTGCTAATACAAAAGAGATAGATTTTTTCTATCTCTTTTGTATTAGTTGGGGTATTGATGAGAACTAAATAAGAGTTCGAGCGGATTTGCGTACGGACGACGCAGCTTTATAGCTGCTAGTCCGGATAGCGAACAGATTGAGCCGGTTAAGCCGTCAGGCTTTTAGGCGAAACTCTGTGAGCGTGGAGCAAATCCAAGACAATCTCTCCCTTGCTAATGAAATATAATCTATCTCTTTTTTATTTGTTTGCGTATTGATAAGTGTATTTTAATGTCAAGTTTATTGTTAATACAATAAACTATCGGTTTGGCATACTTGAAATGTCCCCCTAAAAATAGTAATCAATTATTCTTCTTTTCATAAATTTGTAAAACAGGGTTTGTATGAAAATGACTGTGGCAGCGAAAAAGACATTGAAAATATTAAAGATTTAGATTTTGAACAGTCTTTAACATTGCTACCAATTTTGCCGCATCAAATACGAACTTGCAAAAAATGGATTATTATGCATAAAATAGATTATGTTGAAGTGGAAAGAAAGCATTAAAACCTGCGTGAATAGCCTGCTCCGGGGGGGGGGGGGGGGAAAAAACCGGAAGCCGCCTGCTTTGGGCCAAAAAAAAGTTTTAAAAACCCAAAAAAAAAATTATTTTATTTATGTCTTTACATTAAAAAAATGAAGAAGATATTATAAGAGAAAATATCTTATTTCATAAATCACTTGGGGTAGACGGCTTTATTGTAACTGACAATAATTCAAGTGATAATACAGTAAAAATTCTTGAAGAATTAAAAAACAGCGGTATCCCGATAGAAATCATTCATGAACCGGAAATCACATATTATCAGAACATATGGGTTGACCGAATGATAAAAATTGCACGGGATAAATACAAAGCTGACTGGGTTATAAATGCAGATGCTGATGAATTCTGGTATTCTACATCCTTAAATCTAAAAACGGATATTGAAAGATATAAAAATAATAATATCAACGTACTGCAAACATTTCTTATTAATTTTCATCCAATAGAAAATCGAACAGATTTTTTCAATTCATATTATTTTATTAAAAGAAATTTAAGTCCGTTTGAACAGGAAAAGCTAAATATTACAAGTAACAGATTTAGTGATGCCTGTTTCAGGACAAAAGTTCTACATAAAACCAAAGGATTCAAAATGATTGCTATGGGCAATCATTCTAAAAAAAAAAAAAATAAGAGAGAGGTATTTTGCCCATACATACGCCCTTATCACTACCTTGTGAGAAATTATAAGCATTTTGAAGCAAAAGTAATAAAAGGCGGGAAAGCATACGAAAATTACCCCGATAAAATCAGAGGAGAACACTGGCGAAGATGGTATAGATATTATCAGCAAGGCAGACTAAAAGAAGCCTATGAACAAGAATTTGCCATAAATAAATGGGACAAATTATCTGAATATGGTGTAGTTGTAAAAGACAACACAATATATAACTACTTAAAACATAACGGCATTATATAGTATCAGAGCAAACAAGATGACAAAAATAAAACTTACAATACTTAAAATACAAATTGACACAATATTTTGGCTGCGCAGAATTTTTATCGGAAACCGGAAATTGCTAAACAAATGCGAAGAGTGCTTATCAAAAATAAATGATACCTTTCAAGAGCTCTCCGAAAAATATTTCCTGAATAAAACAATACAAAACAAAAACAACGGCAAAACTAACAGGCGGAAAACAAACAAGGTTGTATACACTGTTTTGACAGGAGATTACGACAATTTAATATCACAATACTATTATGAACCGGATTGGGATTACATATGCTTTACAGACAACCGTGAATACATAAAAAACGGACACCCTTTTTGGAAAATTATTCCGCTTGAAATTGAATATAAAGATACGGCTAAAAAATCACGTATTCCAAAAATTCTTGCACATAAATTTCTAAAAGAATATAAATACAGTTTATACATAGACACAAATATAGATATTTTATCTCCGAAACTTTTCAGACAAACAGATAAATTAATAGAGCACAAAGAGATATGTGCAATAACAAAACATTCGTTCAGGGAGTGTATTTACGAAGAGATGCTTGCCTGTATGCATTTAAAAAAAGAATCTCTCGATAATATTCTAAAACTATATACAAAATATAAAGAAGAAAACTTCCCTGCTAATTTTGGTTTAACAGAAAACAATGTAATATTTCGGGAACACAATGACAAAAAAGTTATAAAACTTATGGAGGACTGGTGGTATATGGTAGAAAACTACAGTAAACGCGACCAGCTCAGCCTGATGTATGTCTGTTGGAAAAACAACTTTACTATAGCGCCTCTTTTTGACAAACCAATAAGAACACAAGTAAGAGATATTATCATGATTCTTAATCATAAGGGAGGCAGATTATGAAAAGAATTTGCTTATTTGCCGGTTTTGACAAAAACAACTTTATACATGATTATGTGATTTATTATTTAAAAGAGTTATCGGAATTTGCTGAAATACATTACCTTGCAGATTGCGGCATGCCGGATAAAGAGTTAATGAAACTCGCGCCCTATACAAAGACAGCTCAAGCTTACCGGCACAACAAATACGATTTTGGCTCTTGGCAGGAACTTATACACAATCTGGGCTGGGAATATCTTGAACAATTTGATGAACTTATATTAGCAAACGATTCATGCTTCGCTCCAATATTTCCTTTTGCAGAAATATTCACTAAGATGGGAAGCAAAAACCTTGATTTCTGGGGTAATACAATAAATATCTATTCATACAGACACATCCAAAGCTACTTTATTGTATTTAACAATAAAATTATAAAAGATGCTGACTTTAGGAAATTTATAAATAGCATTCAGCATGAAGATGACAGAAATGAAATTGTCAGAAAATATGAAAAAAGATTAACGACCTTGTTAGAAAATAAAGGTTACAAATATGATGTGTATGTTCCCAAAAATCTTATTGCGACACATTCATCTTATAAGCTGCTAAAAGCACGTTCTCCGTTTTTTAAAATCAAAAATTACACATTTCCCGAAGCACAATCAAATTCCTACCTGTCAATAATAAAATTAAAAACCCTGGGGTACCCGATAGAATATATTTTTAGCTACATTAATAAAAACTACAGCCATTATCTTTTAATTGAAAATGCATTTAGATGTATAAAAATTAATTCTATAAATAAACCCTGGGAAAAAACAAAACGCCTGATACAAAAATTCAAAAAGAAACAGACCATTTTAATAACCGGAGGCGCCGGTTTTATTGGCTCAAACCTTGCCGATACCTTGCTCAATTACGGATATAAAGTTATAGTTGTTGACAACTTTGACGATTTTTATTCAAGAGATATAAAACAAAAAAATATTGTACATAATCTTAAAAATAAAAATTACAAATTATTTAAAGCCGATATAAGAAATTACAAAGAAATTGAAAAAATTTTCACAAAAAATAAAATAGATTATGTTTATCATTTAGCGGCAAAAGCAAATGTCAGAAAGTCTTTTAAAAATCCTGAGGAATATTTTGAAACAAATGTATCAGGAACTGAAAATATACTAAAATGCTGCATCAAATTTAAAATAAAAAAATTTATAGCAGCGTCATCAAGTTCTGTCTATGGTGTTTTAAATACAGAACAATTTTCGGAAGACGCTAAAAATTTAAATCCGATTTCACCTTATGCCGAATCAAAACTTAAAATGGAAAAACTTGTAGAAAAATATACAAAAGAATATAACCTTAATAGCGTTATTATCCGTCCGTTTACGGTATACGGCCCGCGGCAGCGGCCTGATTTAGCTATATGTAAATTCATAAACAAAATTTGCAAAGGCGAACCGATAAATGTATATGGAGATGGTTCTTCTTTACGGGATTACACTTATATTACTGATTTAATCTCAGCACTCTACAGTTGTATTTCCGTCGACACAGGAAAGTTTCAAATTATAAATATCGGAACTTCAGAACCAATTAATCTAAAAACAATGATATCAGTAATAGAACAATGTCTTGGTAAAAATGCAATAATAAACTATTTACCTGAACAAAAAGGTGATGTACCCAAAACTTGTGCAGATATATCAAAAGCCCGTCAGTTCTTTAACTATCTGCCGGCTGTAAGTTTTAAACACGGAATCGAAAAATATATTGAATACCTAAACATAGAACCAAATCATCCGTAAAGCCACTTTGTCACGCAGAATTCAAATATCACTTTAGTTAACATTTCTTCATAAATTTTTCCCCGATTTTTAAAATTGCATTTAGCTTTTTGCTATCTGGGCTCAAAACTATTACACAATTTTTTATATTTTTTATTTTCAGATTATTATTGCCTTTTGAAATTTATAACCGGGGAATATTCCCCGCTATTAAAGTTACAGCACTTCCATACAAAAGTAATTATAAATATAATTTAGTTATAGGTTAACTGTTTTTGGTATAGCTGGTCATATTGTCTGATTAGGCATTATTTTGCTGTGCAAAAATACAGGTAGCAGATATAAATAAAAATATTTTAAAAACCTTATAGAACTTGATTATAGACCAATTAACTATATCAAGAGAGGAATTGAAAAAGATGCCAAATTGTGATTATAGTCAACGACAAATTATAACAAAATTTATAGTTTCACTTTTAGATTTGAAATCAAAAGAAATTCAGACCAATTTAAACATTTCGAAGAGCGTAGTAAGCCGATATATGACTGGAGAAAGAGGTTGTCCTCAAATTGATATCTATCTTATTGAAAAAGTTTTCGGCATAAAAATAAAGGATTATAGCATTAATGAATAAAACTGAGCAGAAAAAAACAAATAAAAATCTAAAAGAAGTTATGCTGGGAGGTCTAAAAAAGAATATGATAAAGACCAGATATGGCTTTTCAGCCGCAGAAATGTTAATTGTACTTTTGATATTATCTTTTTTAATTCTTGCATTACCGCCATTGGTTCATAAGCCTGTCACAAAAAAAATTACAAGGGGAGAACACGGACGTTTTGAGTGTTGGGTAGATCCTGATAACGGTAATACTTATGAATTTTATGCAACTGAGAAAAACGGGGCAGACCCGGAGTATTTAGATGCGGCAGGAAACCCAGTAGGGAAACAGGTTACAGAATGTCATTTCAGCCCTAAAGATCAAGCCCCGAATGCAGCATTTTTTTCATTCCAGGCTATTGGCGGCGGAGCAGGGGGCTCTTATCCTCCTTATAACCCAAGCAGTACTACTTATAAGGATGATGATTACTTGGAAAGTGCAACTATTTATTTAGGGACTAAATGTTGTTCACGTTTTACCTCCTACAGGGACAGTGATGAGGCGGCGGGAAGGTGTTATTCATCTACATATGAAGAAAAATGTTCGGACTGGGGTACATATTGTAATGCAAAAACACAAGATGGGAAACCGTCTGCATTTGCTACCAGTAGTGATGAAGAGGCCAGCTGCTATAATTACGCAATGTCTTTACAGGCTAATTTACACGACACAAATAAATCGGAATGGCTGGATAAATATTGGATTCCTGTTCCTTCAAGTACGAATGTAAAATTATGTTCTGGAATTGGGTACACCGGCTCTCCCAGAGCTGAACAACTAGTTCCCCCAGGCGGCTCTACTGCAACTTCGGCGCCCCAGTGGGAGTATAAATATGGTGGAATGGGAGGAAATGGAGCCTGCTGGGAAATTAATGGCAGCAAGGTTTTGCTTGATGTAAAAAATAGGTTTAAAATCGTTCACTCTAACAGAAAAGAAGTTGAGAAGTTTTTTGGGTATAAACCTGATACATCTGATAAGATAAAGTATTTCTTTTCATGGGAATATGCCAATGGAGATCCTCAACATCAACAAAAACCTTCACCACCGGTAGATATACCACAATTTGATGATGGTACCTGGGGACTACCTACTTGTTTTGCAGTTGAAAAAGGAAAAGATCCTGCTACAGAGGGAGTTCAGGGAGCAAATACCTGTCTTTCTCCGGAATACGCTTCTGATGGGTCAGTTGTTAACCAGTATTGGGGGAATTATGCAAATGCTCGTTTAGAAGAAGGTGTTGAGGATGATAGAGAACAGGCTGAAAATAATAAAAATCTTATATGTAACGTAAAACCTGGCGCTAATAGTTCAACAAAGGAAGAAATCTACCAGAATGCAAGTTCTGAAATGATTCAATTTGATCCGGCATTTCAAGGCGCGCCAAGCCCTACAATTTGTGATGCTCCGTGGACAAAGGTTGGAGATAATACAACCGATATTGCAGCATCTATTACTTATCCATCTTATCCATCTTCGATTACGCTTAAAAGATATTACGGATATGACACACCTACATTTGGATATGCCGGTGCTCCCGGAGAAAGTATTTCGATGTTTTTACCAAAATTACATGGGGATTTAACATTTGAAATAGGTGAAGCCGGAGTTCCTGGTACTGCTGCCGCTATAAATGGTGGAAATGGCGGAAACACCATTGTAAAATCTGAAGGGATTACATTTCTTGTTGCAAAAGGAGGAATGGGAGTTAGAGGCGGAGAAGCAGCCTCTAAGGTATTTATGTTTGGAGAAGATGTCTTTAGAGGCAGGGTTGAAGGAACTAAACGTAATGGCGAAAATGATGTAGAGGCTCCTGCTGTTACTGCTATATGCGAACAGGCGCTGCCGTCTAATGATCCGACTACATGGGTTATCGACGGATGTCTTGATAAAACCGTAGCACGTGACGCTGAAAAACGCTTTGCAGAAGATTCCGGGTTTTATACAGTATTAGAGTTGGATGCTAATACAAGGACTCCATCTGCAATTAACAGATTGTACGGTGAAGAAGGTACAAATATGCTGCCCGGTTCCGCCGGTGATGGTGGTTATTCATTCTTGAGAAGCACATCAGGAAAGGAATATGTTACATTTACAAATCATCCAAATAACCCGCAATTAGAATGGGAATATGAGTATGTAAACGATAAACCATATACCTGCTATAGAAAGAATGACCAGATTGGTCATCCAACCGGAGAAGTTGTGCCGGCTCCTGATACGGTTTGCAAACCTACAAAAGGCTATCCGGGTGCGGTAATTATTGTATGGTAAGGAATAAATATGTTTTTAGAAAAATTTGCTAAAAAAAATAAATTTGGATTTTCGTTATTTGAAGTTGTTGTAACAATGTCTATTGTAGCAATATTTATAGCTGCTTGTACCAATGTATTTACTCAAAAATACAAGAGAAAAGTAGCTCTTCCGGCACATGGCAGATTTGAGTGTTATTATGATAGTACAAACCTTCTTACAGAGCGTTTAATATCAGAAAACGTAGTAGTATCTGAAACACATCCGGAAACCGGATATTGTTATTTTGAACCATCTAAAGCTGCATCATATTTTGTAGTTAATGCTGTTGGCGGCGGCGGTGCCGGCGGTACTGCATATGGAGGCTCGGCAGGAGAATACACAAGTATCTTTTTAACAACTACTACCCATAGATTAAAAGTTTATCCCGGCCTGGGGGCGACATTTAATGCAACTGACAATACCTTTGAGGCTAAAGGTGCTGATACATACATTACTGATACTGATTCTAATAATCGTGAAGTAATCAGAATGCGAGGAGGAAGAAGCAGTTCCGGAAATAAGGTGGAATTGAAAACTTGTGCTGTTTCTTATAGAGCTTATTCTTGCAGATTAGAGCCCTATTGTAATATAGATAATGACAATAGTCAGGTAACAGTTGGCTATTGCTCATATAATTCTGATTCCACATCTGCCGAACAGAAGAGCACTATTTCTTATAGTACAATTTTAAGTAAATACTCAGGAACTTCAAATTTAGAGTTATCAAAAGGAACTCTGATATATAGTTATACAACGTCCGGCGGCTATTTAGAACCAAACAAAATAATTTATAATATTTCAGTTACAATAGCAGGAAATTTTACCCCGGATTCGCAAGCTTCAGATTTTGCTTTTTATCTGGATGCTCTAAAGCTGGATGAAGGTATAGCTACGGTTAACCCTATCCCCGGAACCGGAGGCGCAATTAAAACTAATGGCGGAAATGGTGCTGTAGTAATTGCTTGGTAATAATATAAACATTAAGGAGTCATAATACGAAATGAGAACACCAATGAATATGCAAAACAAAAATAGATTAGGTTTTACTTTGATAGAAGTAATGCTGCTGCTGCTTGTAGTATCTTTGATATTTGCAAGCTCTACTTCTGTTATTACCAGAAAGCATAAACTAAAACCAAGAAGAACCGTTCACGGGCAGTATATTTGTTACAGGAACCGAGATGACGGTAACTTGCATGAAATCATGTATTCAGGTAGAAGTATGCTGCGGGATCGTAACCAAACTTTAGATCCAACATTTACTCAGTGTTCTTTTGAGGCACCTAAAGCAGCTCCATATTTGTATGTACAGGTTATAGGCGGCGGAGGTGCCGGCGGAAACGCCAATCATTCTTCAAGTAACTATTATTACTCCTCAAATTACAATACACCCAGTGCCACTATTAATGGTACTACAGAATCTGGTATTATTAATTTAATGAAAGAAGAAGAAGATAGTCCTAAAGTATATGGCATTATTGGTGGTAAGGGTCCCACAGTAGAACAAATTCATTCGTATAAATGGAAAGATAAAGAATTTTCGGTGAAAGCTTTTCAACAAATTCTCAATGATGCAGGCGTAAAGATGTTCGCTTTTGATACTGTTGGTAATGCAGGTGGCGCAGGTGACGTTCAGGTTCATTATCTTAAAAAATCTGATTATGAAAAATTAGATGGGGAGCCTGATGAGGTTTTCCATTGGTATGATTCAGAATGTAGTTTTTCGGATTCACAAGGAACCTCTTTAGGCAGTCCTGAAAGTTGTTTGGCTATGTTATATAAATACAATTCAACTTTCCCTATGCCAGATGGAACAAAAACTAAATACTCTGAGCTTGATGATTATTGCCAATTCCGCTACCCTTTATATAAAAATTGTCCAATTCTTCAGCAGGCGTATATTCCAAGAACCTACTCCATAGAGTGTCCGGGAGCTCCCGGCGGTACTGGAGGTTATCTTGTCACACCTGTAGTGAATTATCAACTTGAAGCTTCTTTCGATTTAGGGAAAAAAATGGTTTTAAAACAAAATACTTCTAATAATAGCACCTATATTGATGAAAAAAGTCCAATTACAAGTTGGGACGGCACTGCAGCTAAATTAGGAAAAGGTGTAGGTTGCTTAGGTTCCGGAAATAATCGTAATATAGATTATAATTCTTTGAAAAAGGGAATGCTGTTAACTACAGAGAAAGCCTGTGGAGATGCAATTCCAAACGCCGGTTGTGTAGATAGGAATGGCAATCCAATTAAAAATGGCTTCAATACTTTAATTAACGGAAATTCTTATATTACATCAGAATATGATTATAAATATTTTACGGATACTAAAGAAGTTTGTACTCCCCCTGTTACAGATGATGAGGGGAATATTATACAAGAAGAACAATGTCATTATGAGAATTTTACTAATTTAGACAATACCATTAATAAAATTCTTATAACGACAGGAACAAATTCTCAAGGATATTATTATATTCCTGATGCGTTATACTTTGATACATATCCGGAAGTTACC
>CALUUU010000003.1 GCA_944324035.1 Candidatus Gastranaerophilales bacterium | reverse complement strand
TTTGCACGTGTAATCCCGACAAAGAGAAGTTTCAAAAGTTCGGTATCTTTTTTTAACTGCGCCTCTTCTTTTGAAAGCGGAATATCTGTTATAAATTTGTACTCGCCAGGCATTCTAAAATCTTCCCATACGCGTGATGTGAGATTTGGAAGATAAACATAATCAAATTCTCTTCCTTTTGAGCCGTGGTATGTGACAAGCTGCACAGCATTACGCACCATTGAATTTTTATCTACGGTAATTTCGATTTCATTATCCAGAGTGGAATCCAAGTATTCCAAAAAATCTGAAAGACCGACGGTAGGGTTTGTTGAAACAAATTCTGCGGCTTCGTCTAAGATTTTCTTTATACCCATAATATTTTCGGATTTATTTTGTTCGGATTTCATAAAGAAAACAAGCATACCTGTTCTGTTAATAATTTCAACAATGGTTTTGTGGAGGTTGTTTGTTGCCGCAAACTCTGTTAAATGGTCAAAAGTCTTAAGGAAATTTTTAATTTTTTCAGGATTGTGCCATTTATCAATATTGCGCATATTGGTGATAAAATCTTTTCTATTAATTTTGCCTTCTCTAAAAATGGTTTTGTAATCTTCGTAATCAATATTGAAAGGTTCGGCAAGCAGCAGACCGAAAAGTTTGTCGCTGTGCATTACAGGATTAAACAGCGCTTTCATATAGAAATATAAAAGAATAGAGGAGCGGATTTCAAAAATACTTTTTCCTTCATCAATTTGATATGGGATATTCCGTCCTTCCAAAAGTTCTGCGAATGCCGAAAGTTCTGCACGTTTTTTAGAAATAATTGCAATTTTAGAAAGCTGTTTTTCGCCATCATCGTTTGTCGGACAGTTTGTTTTGATAAGATTTTCAATATCGCTTACGATATGGTTATATTCCTGCATTAAATCCCCGAACTGCCAGCGGCGGATTTTACGTTCTTTTGCGATTATATCTTGATTTTTTGCGGTTAATTTTTTTGATATATTGTAATTTTTAAATACGTCGTTGTTTTCAAGTCTTGTGTTGTCCTGTGAAATTATTTCGTAACTCAAATCAAGAATATTTTGGGCAGAGCGGTTGTTTTCTTCAAGACAGATGACTTTTGTATCCGGATATTTTGTAAGGAATTTTTCAAGGTTGTCGCTGTTTGCCCCCTGAAAACCGTAAATTATCTGATCATCATCACCGACTACAAATATATTCTGTTCCTTAACTCCGTCAAGAAGATTAAATATGATAGCATTTTGAAGAGAATTGGTATCCTGGTACTCATCAACAAGAAAGTATTTGTATTTTGAGGCAACTTCTTTTAAAAATGCACTGTCAGACTCAAACTGGTCAAGAACAAAATTTATCATATCCGAAAAATCTATAAAGTTATTCTGAAACATTTTATTTGAATAAACTTCAAAAATTTCCCAGAGTTCTTTTGCTTTTTCAATATTGGTTTTAATTTTTTCTATTTCGTTATAGCGTGTTTTGTTTTGGGTTTTGCCTGCCTGTTCACGCTCGTAGATTTCGTTTTCGAGTTCTTTTATGCGCGGTTTCAGGGAAGGGTTTGTTTCAATGTTTGAAAGATAAGTATCTTTGTCAATCCTCAATGATTTGAGTTTTGGAATATAGTTCAGAAAATCTTTTACAAAATGGTATTTGTCAGCACGCGGAGCAACAAAAAATTCGGGTTTAACTTCGTCAATAGTTTCTTTCATTAACTGAATTGCGTTTGTGTCGGAAATCAGTTTTACATTAGCAGACAAGTTAAACTGCATAGGATTTTGTTTAATAATATCATTGCAAAAGGAGTGATAAGTATAAATATCTACGGCTGATGCCACAACACCCATTTCGCGTATAAGACGTTCTCTCATCTCGCTTGCAGCCGCATCTGAAAAGGTTAGACAAAGAATAGTTTCCGGCTTTATTCCCTGTTCAAGCATGGATTTAATCCTTTGGATTACGGTGAATGTTTTGCCTGTTCCCGGGCCAGCCAGTACCATGATTTTTCCGTTAATTGTATCAATGCATTCCTGCTGCTTTTTGTTAGGTGTTACTTTTGCCATTCTTTACTCCTCTTTTTTTATATTATCGTATAAAAACTAAAATTTTAATAGTGAAAAAAACTTACATAACCCATGTTGTGCCTGAGGCACGACATCATAACGCTGCGCTTTGTGTGACGCAAAAGAAATATTATCTTAAAGATGCTGTTCACTATCGCACTGCGTGCACGTTCGCCTGACTCACCTTATGGTGAATAACAATTATGTCATCCCTGAAAGTGTAAAAAGGCGTTATCCTGAGCGAATGCGAAGGATCTCTTTAAACACGAGATTCTTCGGGCTAAAGCCCTCAGAATGACCGGCATTTAATAGTATCTGTGGAATTTGCTATATAAATCCCTAATATTTTTAGTTGCAGGGCATTACTGTTTTTGTTAAAATTTGAAGAAATTAAAGGAGCTTTTAAATGTTTTTCTATGCGGACTTACATATTCATTCAAAATATTCCAGAGCTACCAGTAAGGATTGTAATTTGGAACAACTTGCAATCTGGGCTCAAAAGAAAGGTCTGAGTGTAATATCAACCGGCGATTTTACACATCCTGCCTGGTTTAATGAGATAAAAGAAAAACTTATCCCGGATAATAACGGTGCATTCAGGTTAAAACCCGAAATAGAAAAACAAATATTTAAAACCTCTGACCCTGTAAGATTTTTGCTCTCTGTGGAGATTTCAACCATTTATAAAAAAGGAGATAAGACCAGAAAAGTTCACCACGTGGTTTTTGTTCCTGATATGCAAACGGCAGAAAATTTCAGAAACAGACTGGGTGCGATAGGCAATATTAATTCCGACGGCCGCCCTATTTTAGGGCTTGATTCAAGAAACCTTCTTGAAACAGTTTTAGAATCAGGTGAAGGTGCTTATATAATTCCTGCACATATCTGGACCCCTTGGTTTTCTGTTTTGGGTTCAAAATCAGGATTTGACTCCATAGAAGAATGTTATGAGGATTTGTCGGAACATATTTTTGCAGTTGAAACAGGACTTTCATCTGATCCTGAAATGAACTGGCGTGTTTCAAAGCTTGATAAGTTCAGACTTGTTTCAAATTCCGATGCACATTCACCTTCAAAACTCGCAAGAGAAGCGACCGTTTTCAATACCGAACCTGATTACTACAGTATTATGAATGCCTTAAAAACAGGGGACGGGTATGTCGGTACTGTAGAATTTTTTCCGGAAGAAGGAAAATACCACGAAGACGGGCACAGAAAATGTAATGTGTGTCTTTCTCCGGAAGAAACAAAAAAACTTAACGGCATCTGCCCTGTTTGCGGAAAACCTATGACAATAGGGGTTCTTAACAGGGTATGTGAACTGGCAGACAGAAATGCAGATAATTCATTTAAACCTGACACCGCAGGTGAAGTTTACAGTCTTGTGCCGCTTCCTGAAATAATTTCCGAGATTATGCAGGTAGGGACAGCGAGTAAATCCGTTACTAATGAATATGAAAGATTAATTAAAAAATTCGGTTCGGAGTTTTCAATATTGAGAGAGGTTCCGGTTGACGATTTATCAAAAGATTCTCCTCTATTGGGAGAAGGTATTTCAAGATTAAGAGAAGGAAAAGTCATAAAACACGCAGGCTATGATGGTGAATACGGAGTAATAAGGCTTTTTGACGACAGCGAACTTGTAAAAAAAAATTTCATTAACCTGAAACTTGATATAGAAATTCCTAAAACTGCTGTAAAAGCAGAAGAACATATTGAATATAATATTTGTGATAAGCCTGCTTTACAGTCAGCCAAAGCCGTTCAGGAAAAGAAATACGACCTTGATGAATATCAGAAAGCAGCAGTTGAAAATACAAACAACCAGCTTCTTATAGTTGCCGGCCCGGGTTCAGGGAAAACTACCGTGTTAACACGGCGTATTGCGCATCTTATAAAAGAAAAAAACTTAGATGCCGTAAAATTTCTTGCAATAACCTTTACACGCAGAGCCGCTGAAGAGATGAGGGAAAGACTTTATAAATTACTTTCAAGCAAGGCGAAAGAGATTAATATTTATACTTTTCACTCATTATGTCTTTCAATTTTGAAAGATAATTATGAAAAAGCAGGCTTAAATCAGGATTTCGAAGTTATAAGCGAGCAGGAAAAATCCTTGTATCAGAATGTGCCTGACAACATGCTTGAATTTGATGATTTAATCACATATACAGTAAAACTCTTTGAAAATTATCCAGATGTCGCAGCCTTTTATCGGGATAAATTTAAATACATTTCGGTTGACGAATACCAGGATATTGACGAAAATCAATATAAATTAATCAGATTTCTTGTGCCGGAATACGGGAATATCTGTGCGATAGGGGATCCTAACCAGGCTATTTACGGTTTTAGAGGAGGAAATTCTAAATTTTTCAATAATTTTAAAGAAGATTATAAAAATGTTCAGATTATTAACCTGAAAAATAACTACCGCTCGACAGAAAGCATTGTAAATGCTTCAAACCAAGTTATTGATACATACAATATTATTTCTCAATATGATAGACCTCACGAAAAAATTACAATCCACACAGCTCCTACAGATAAAGCTGAAGCAGAATTTGTCGTAAGTACAATAGAAAACCTGATAGGCGGTCATAGTTTCTTCTCAATAGATTCAGAAAGAACAAGCGGTGAGAGGGAGGATTATTCATTTTCTGATTTTGCAATTCTTTACCGCACCTCAACCCAGCTTAAGCCTCTGATTGAAGCCCTTGAACGTTCAGGAATGCCTTATGTAAAATTATCCGATGACTTGTTATGCGACAAAAAAGCTGTACGGAATTTAATTAAAAATCTTACACCGGAAAGGCCTGTTATTGAGCAGTTAAACAATCTTGACGAGAATATAGAAATTGAAGATTATATTTTAAATTACCTGAAAAAAACAGCAGAAACTTCTAACAGTTTACAGGAATTTATACACCAGGTTTCTTTGCTGAAAGAATGCGATACCCTTGACAGCCGTGCAGACAGAATTTCTTTGATGACATTGCACGCATCAAAAGGTTTGGAATTTAACTGTGTTTTTGTGACGGGTTTGGAAAATGGTATTATTCCTCTGTATCGGGCTGAAACTCCGGAAGAAATAGAAGAAGAACGCCGATTGCTGTATGTTGGTATGACAAGAGCAAAACAGAGATTGTTCTTAAGCCGCGCAGTAAAAAGACAGGTCTTTGGCACATTCAAAAATTTGCCAATATCACCATTCTTAGAAAAAATCGAGAAGGATTTACTTGCGTTTTCAAAATTTGAAAGAGAACAAAAAGAAAAGGAACAATCAAGTCAGTTGAGTTTATTTTAGATTTTCCAGCCCAAGAATTAAGATAAACTAATCAGTTACGGTATGCAGTTCAAATTTGATAATTTTGCTTAAGTCATCTAACGAAGTTTCAACCTGGTAGCCGATTTTTCCGGCGCTGAAAATTATAGTATCAAAGTTTTTTGCCGACTCATCAATTATTGTAGTAAAAAATTTTTTCATCCCTATAGGAGAACAACCGCCATGGATATAACCGGTCAAAGGTAAAAGTTCTTTTGATTTCAACATTTCAATTGACTTTTCACCTGCTGCTTTTGCGGCTTTTTTAAGGTTTAGTTCTTTCTCAACAGGAATCATAAATACATAATGCTTACCGGATTTTGCAGTTGTGATAAGAGTTTTGAAAACTTGTTCCGGGTTTTGATTAAGCACGGAGGCTACTTCTATGCCGCTTATGGCATCAGTGTTAATGTATGAATAATGTTTATAGCTGATTTTGTGTTTATCAAGCATCCTCATTACATTTGTTTTCTCGTCCATAACAATCCTCCGGCAATTTAATATTACCAAAAACTTCCGCTCATAATTTATTTTTTTAAGATTTATGTATTTTTGTATTGCAATTAAGAGAGTTTTATGCTTTCATGAAAATTGGAACGGGCAATTCCTCTTAGCCTTGTTCAAGGGAAATCAACAAGCGGCGGTTGAAATTCCGATTATGTACAACTAATAAGAAGGAAAACAGACAATGTTAAAAATCAGATTAAAAAGACAGGGTGCAAAAAAGAACCCTTCATATAGAATCATCGTTATCAATTCAACTTCAAAAAGAGAAGGCAGACCTGTACAGGAATTAGGTCATTACAATCCTAAAACAAAATTAATGAAGCTTGATTTGGCTTCTGCCCAGGACTGGATTAAAAAAGGTGCACAGCCTACAGAAACAGTTGCATACTTGATTAAAAACTGTAATGAAGACGGTACTTTGAACTACAAAAAGAAAGAAACAGTTAAACTTTCTAAAAAAGCTCAAGCTAAGGCTGCAGCAGAAGCTGAAGCAAAAGCTAAAGCTGAAGAAGAAGCTAAAGCAGCCGCAGAGGCTGAAGCAGCTGCTCCTGCAGAAGAAGTTCAAGCATAAGTTTTATAAATTTAAAGTAAATCAAATCCCTGTCTTTTATGGCGGGGATTTTTCTTTTGAAACATTTTTAATGAAGATTTACCAGCCGGCAAGCGGGGAATAAAACTACCTTGTATATTTTGTTCCAACGAGTTCATCCGGGAGAAACTGCTGTTCATAATCAGGTGCGGAATGAGAATAGACATATCCTATTCCAAAGCCGTATTTTTGTGCATCTTTATAATGCGCATCTCTTAAATGCATTGGAGGCGGGTAATCCTTGCCGTTTGCAATATCAGAAAGCGCCGCATCAATTGCACAAACCGTTTCATTAGATTTTTTTGCACGTGCAACATAAATAACAGCCTGTGCAAGAGGAATTCTTCCCTCAGGAAGCCCAAGAAGTTCGACTGCTTTATAAGCATTAACTGCCAGGTTAAAAGCCATAGGATCCGCATTCCCGACATCTTCCGCCGCACAGGTAATAAGTCTTCTTGCAATAAATCTCGGGTCTTCTCCTGCTGCAATCATCTTTGCAAGATAATAAATTGCAGCATCAGGATCGCTTCCCCTTAAACTTTTCTGAAATGCAGAAGCACAGTCATAATGCTCTTGCTGCGAATATCTTGTATTCCGTTTTTGGCAAATCTCTTCAATCGTTTTGACGGTTAAACTGCGCCGTTCATCCTTTAAATCGCTAGCAAAATAAGCATTTTCCACAATATTCAGCGCAAATCTTGCATCCCCTCGCGAAAGATTGATTATAAAATCAAAAACTCCGCTTTCAATATCAACAGGAAGATAATTTTTCGCAAGATACGCAAAACCTCGTTTAATAATACGAAACATACTCTCATCATCAATCGAGTTTAAACGGATAACCTGAACCCTTGATAAAAGTGCCGGAACAACCTGGAAAGACGGATTTTCGGTAGTAGAACCTATAAGGAATATCGTTCCGTTTTCCAAATGCGGCAGCAGGGCGTCCTGCTGTGTTTTTGAATAACGGTGAATTTCATCTATAAACAAAATAGTTTTAATACCGCTTCTAAGCGCCATTTTTGCACTTTCCACCGCATCTTTTATATCTTTAACACCGGATGTAACAGCAGATATTTCAATAAAATTTGCATTTGTTTTTGCCGCAATAAGTCTTGCCAGTGTGGTTTTGCCGCATCCGGGAGTTCCCCAGAAAATCATTGAAAAAAGCCTCTGCGTTTTTAACAAATTCAAAAGCGGACTGTTGGGTGCTACAACATTACTCTGACCCAAAAATTCATCCAGAGTTTTCGGCCTCAAAACTTCCGCAAGAGGAATTTGTTTGTTCTGATTTTCCAGTTCAGTAAATAAGTTATTCATAGTATAATCATAACATGGATTGCATAAAAAATCAGAGGGAATATGAATAAATTAAAAATAGTTTTAGGGTTAATCGTAATCATCATATGTGCAGGCTTGTGTATCAGAATATTTCATAAGCCGGATAATAACAATGAAGTCATCTTCTGGACTTTGCAGATGAGCGACTTTTCGGATTATATGAACGGTGTAATAAAGGAGTTTGAAAAAGAAAACCCTGATATCAAAATTAAATGGATTGACGTACCGTTTTCCGAAGGTGAAAAACGAACCCTTGCCTCTGTTTTGAGCGATAATCCGCCGGACTTGATAAATCTTAATCCGGATTTTTCCGCAACCCTGGCTCAAAAAGGAGCTTTATACGAAATTCCGCAGGAAAATGCACTACAGTTCAATCAGGCTATAGTAAATTCTCTCAAGTACAACGGCAAATTATATTCTCTTCCGTGGTATGCAACTTCTGCCGTTACAATTTACAATAAAAAACTTATAGACAAAGCAGGAATTCAAGTTCCGCTGACTTACGAAGAAGCCGGTAAAGCTGCTCAGATTGTAAAATCAAAAACCGGAGCTTATATATTCC
The DNA here is from genome assembly GCA_944324035.1 of Candidatus Gastranaerophilales bacterium. Lineage (GTDB taxonomy): Bacteria > Cyanobacteriota > Vampirovibrionia > Gastranaerophilales > Gastranaerophilaceae > UBA1221. The sequence goes on along the minus strand of CALUUU010000003.1, from coordinate 26,665 downwards.
TTCCGAATATCACAGAGAACGATACTATGCTCAAAATTCTGAACAAATACGGTGTAAATTCTCCTGAAAATATAGCAGATGAAAATTCTGTTAAAGTTTTTGAATATTTTAAAAATCTCTACGAACAAAACCTTATTCCGAAAGAATCAATAACCCAAACCCACAGAGAAGCTTTAGAAAAATATATGTCTGAAAATATAGTGCTTTTTCAGGCCGGGGCAAATTTCCTTAATATGATTAAAGAAAACGCGCCTATGACATATGAGCATACCGATGTTACCTCACAAATGACAGGAAAACTCGGACAAAATGATTTTTCCCTGATGAATTTTGTCATCCCTCTTAAAGCGAAACACAAAGAAGAAGCCGTTAAATTTGTACTATTTCTGACAAATGATAAAAATCAGCTTGAACTTGCAAAATTAACAAACGTTATTGCTGTAAATCAGGAAACATTAAAAAACGATTTTTATACAAAATATTCTCCGGATGATTTGATGGCAAAAGCCCGTGTTATAAGCGCAGGACAGCTTAATAAAGTAGAACCGGTTATGAAATCCTGTCAAAATCAAAAGGATATCAATAACCTTGTTAATTCTGCCGTTCAAAAAATTCTTCTCGGAGAAGGAGATACAAAACAAATCCTGCAAAAACTTTCCAAAGACTGGGAGGAAATGCTTAAATAAGATTGAACAGAAGGCTTAAAACGTGCAGTACTTGCACAAGAGATTTTGTTATGTTACACTATCGTTTAAAGAGGTGGATATATGATTAAACCAGCTTGCCCGAAAGATAGAATTATTTTGGCACTTGATGTTGAAACTTTGGAAGAAGTTGAGAGTTTAGTAAACGAGTTAAAAGATTATGTCGGATATTTTAAAATAGGCCTGCCTTTAATTGTAAATTACGGGTTTGAGGCAGTTCGTCTTATAGAAAGGCTTGGCGGTAAATGCTATTATGACAGCAAATTCCATGATATTCCGAATACTGTTCAAAAAGCTTGCATCAGCCTCGTAAAAAATAATGTCAACTTTTTTAATATCCATATCCAGGGTGGCTCTAAAATGATATCAGGCAGTGTGAAAGCTGCACGCGCAGCCGCAAAACGTATGGAAAAAGAACCGCCTGTAATTTTAGGGGTAACGCTTTTATCAAGTTTCGGCCAGCGTACTCTGACCACGGAACTCTGTGTTGAAAAAAGTATTGATGATTACGTATTCCAGCTTGCAAAAGTTGCATACGAGTGCGGTTTGGATGGCGTTGTCGCAAGCGCCGAAGAAGCAAAAAGAATAAGAAAAGAAATTCCTGACAAAGATTTTATTATAGTTTGTCCTGCAATCCGCCCTACCTGGTCATCAGTAAACGATCAGGTGCGTGTCGATACTCCGTACAGTGCTATCACAGCAGGTGTGGATTATCTTGTTATAGGCCGGCCGATTACAACTGCAGAAGACAGAGTTGCTGCAGCAAAACTTATTATAGACGAAATTTCTAATGCTCTTGAAGGCAAAGAAGCTCTTGTGTAAATATTAATAATAATTCCGTTAAATATATGATGTGATAAATATAGTTTTTATTATAATAAACTATATATAGAACATTGAAATTATAATATGCGGGACACCTTGGTTTTCTTTTAAAGAATCTTGGCACAACAATTAACCTTAGTCACAGGCTGAGAGTTCTTATAAAAAGGAGGTGGTATAATGGATAAATTCAATTTAAGTTTATTGTTAATTTTTTTGATTTTGTACATTATAAAAAGGGACATCCACCTAAACAGATGAATGTCACTTTAGCCATTTAACCAAGACATGGCAGTTGGAGCTGCCGTCCCGTGTATTATTATTATAACTTATTTTTTAAAAATTTCAAGTGCTCTTGGTAAAATCCCAAGACAATAAGAAATCGTTATCCCATAATTTGTAATGGGTATTCCTTTTTCATTTGCGATTAAAATGCGGGAAAGAATTTCCCTTCTGTTTGTCATACAGGCGCCGCAATGAATAATAAGCTTGTAGTCATCAATATCAGGAAAATCATGACCTGCAAAGTTTTCTATAACAAGATTTTTTCCGGTCTTTTTTCTTAACCAGTTCGGAATTTTAACTCTGCCGATATCATCTTCTATCGCGTGATGTGTACAGCTTTCCAATATTAATACTTTATCACCGTCATTGAGATTATCAATGGCTTTTGCTCCTTTCACAAAGGTGTCTAAATCACCTTTCAACCTGGCAAAAAGAATGGAAAAAGATGTAAGTTTTATCTCCGGCGGTACTATTTCGCTAACCTGCTTAAATGCCTGGGAATCCGTAATAACAAGTGCCGGCGGTTCTTTTAAATTTTCTATAGCCTGTTTTAACTCGGTTTCCTTCACAACATAGCTAAGGCAGTCACTATCGAGCATATCTCTGATTGTCTGTACCTGCGGTAAGATAATTCTGCCCTTAGGCGCTTCTTTATCAATCGGAATAACCAGAATAACCGTGCTTTTAGGAGGAACAAGATCCCCCGCAATTTTCGGAGAATTTATAAAATCTTCCGGCACAAGCTTTACAATTTCTGCTTTGAATTTGAATACAAGCTCCTTATCATCTGCTGCAGATGTAAGAATGACATGCGGAGTTAAGGTATAAAGTTCATTTAGTTTTTCTTCGCTGATTTGTTGTATATCCGTTTTATTAACTAAAATAAGATAGGGAATTTTTAACTCTTCAAATTTTTTTTTTTTTTTTTTTTCATAATCATCAATCCCGGAATAATCACATATAATTACGGCGATGTCAGTGCGGTTAATGATTTTCATGGTTTTTTCAACACGCCGGGCTGCCAAGATGGTTTTATCGTCAATCCCGGCTGTATCTAAAAATCTTACAGGCCCTACAGGCAATAACTCCATTGATTTTTCCACAACATCTGTGGTTGTACCTGCAATATCAGATACAATAGAAATTTCCTGTCCGGTAATTCTGTTTAATACAGAAGATTTTCCGACATTTGTTTTGCCAAATACACCTATATGCAATCTGTCCGATTTTAATGCCTGCATTTTTATCTCCATTTCTACAAGAAAGGCACCTCGAAAGGTGCCGTTTCTTATTTGATTGTTAATCCGTATCTCAGATTTCCTTCACGCTCGAATAGTTTCGCTTTTGTGGCTGCGCCACCTTCGCTCAATATTCTCGCTAACCGGACTCGCTTCGCTCCGTCCGTACGGAAATCCGCGTCTTGGATTTCCTCTTTGCTCGAGGAGTTCCGCCTTTTTGCCTTACGTCAAGCCGGCTCCATCCTCTCGCAATCCGGACTCGCTTCGCTCCGTCCGTCCGGAAATCCGCTATCCTCTGATGCCGAGTTTTTTGATTAACTCTCTGTAACCTTCAAGATTTCTGCTCTTCAAGTAAGAAAGTAATCTTTTTCTTTTACCAACCATCATTAACAGACCTCTTTTTGTAGCAAAGTCTTTTTGATTGGATTTTAAATGTTCTGTAAGTTCGCTGATTTTTTTAGTGTACATAGCAATTTGAACTTCAGCAGAACCGGTATCTTTCTCGTTAGCACCAAATTCTTTGATGATGTCTTGTTTGTTTTTTAAGTTAATTGACATAATAATTTTTCCTTTTATTTCGTATGAGTACAAATTGGGCGTAAGCACTCTACAGTGCCAATCATAATATGATAAAAGGAAAAAATCAATACATGTTATGAATTGTAAATAGATATTTTAATTAGCTGAGTGCGTTAAAACTTGCATCTGCAAGCATACCTGATTGGAATGCCCGCAAAGAGGCTTTAGAATCCGCAACCATATGCTCACCTGCTATTTCACGCGCTAAAGTTGCATTTGATGTGTTTTTCATCAGGTTATTCAACTTAACCTGTGCATTTTCTATGTTGCTTTCAAGTAATGATCCCGTATTTCCTGCAGCATATTCACTTTGGAGTTTTTCAAGCTGGGCTTCCGCTGCATCCTGCGCTGCAACAGCCTGCTGTTCAGCTTGCCGGGCAAGCTCATATGTTTCTTCACTTACAGCTTTTTTAGCATCGGCCTCTTTTGAACGTGCCCAAATGCTTTCACGAATAGAATTTGGTATGGTCGCCAAGTCTTTGACCTGTGCAAGTTTGAACAACGGTGTTGACTGAATTTCCTTGGCATATGCTGCAAGAAAATTCGCATAATTACCGCCGTATTTTTTTTGCAATTCCGGATCTTTTTCAAATTGGGAATGTGTTACAAATTCTACTGCCATAGCAATTCCTTTTCTCTTATACTCTTATATATATAAAGTATTTTATAATGCTGAAATTGCGTATTTTACCGGGATATTGTTAAGTTTTGTTACTCTATCATATACAAGTGTGATGATTTTTTATTTTATATCCTTTGCAATTGTATCTGTAATGTCTTCGCCTCCGTAGAACACAATATTTTTAGGAAGCACAAGGTCATAATTCATTCCTTTTGCCTTTTCAACAACTGCATTTCTTATATCAGTATCAATTTGGGTTAGTTTTTTATTATAGTCGCTGTCAAGCGCAAGTTTTTGACGGTTAATTTCGTTTCTGTATTTTTCTTCCAATTGTGCAATTTTTTGAGGATCTTTTTCGCTTGAAATTTCCGTCCTTGCCTTGTTAATTGTATCCTGCATCGCTTTAATTTTCTTTTCCTGTTCAGCTTTAAGCGTTTTTACAGCAGAAGAATTCGCAACAATTTTAGTTGCATCAACAACAGCAACTTTCGGGGCTGTATCCGAAATTGCAATGTTGTTTACTGAATATCCCAAACCAAAAGCCAATGCAACAATTACAGCAATATGAAATTTTTTGTACATAATAAATCCTCTCTTTTCTTTTCAACAGATATTTTCCTGTATCCGGTTATGTCTGACAATTGCCTTATCGGGTATTGTTTGCATATTTGTATTGTTTGTAATAAAATTTGGATAAAATAATAAGGAGAAAATAATGGCACAGCAATTTAATCCGCAAAATATCAAAAAAAGAACTTCAGTTTTGGTATTTATAAAAGGCACAACAGCTCCTTTGGTGTTGTATGTTGAAAATCCGCAGGAGTTGTATACAGAACTGACACAACTCATTAAAGCTCCCGGCGCCGCTATTGTTGAAAAAGATACTCAGGGGCCTTTAAAGAAAGTTTGTTTTGCTGCAAATCAAATTGCGGCAATAGCTATGCAGGAAGAGCAATACGTCTAAGGAAATTTATGATGCCGGATTTCGTAACTATAGATGAAATTGAAAATTCAAACGACAAAACCGTGTATTATGATTTTAATCAGAATATTGACGGAATAAATTCAGTCGGGCCTATCAGCGCTGAACTTACTATAAAATCACTCGGAGAATTTATAGAAATTTCAGGAAATGTTAAGGGAATTTTAAAATTAGAATGTGATTTGTGTTTGAAAGAATTTGAATATAATCTTGATTTTAATATAGATGAAATCTTTGCAAAACACGCTCTGCTGGATGAATACGGGCAGGAAACAGAAATAAAGGACGGACAATTTATTACTGATTTAAACGGCGAAGATAAAATTGATATTTATGACTTATTGTATCAATCTGTAATATTAAATTTACCAAATAAAAAAGTTTGTGGTATAAATTGTAATGGAGATAATTTTTTGAAAGAAGAAGAATTATCCGACCCAAGACTGGATGTATTTAAAAACATTCAAATACAACCGAAAGATTAAATAGTAGTAAAATAAAAAGGAAAAAAGAAAATGGCAGTACCAAAGAAAAGAACAGGACATTCCGCTCAGGGACACAGAAGAAGCAACTGGAAAGCTACAACTCCGGAAACTACAAAATGCCCTACCTGCGGAGCTACAGTTTTAACACACACAGTTTGTACAGAATGCGGCAATTACAAAGGAAAACCGGTTAGTCTTAAGGACAGAAAAGAAGAAGTCGTAAAAGAAGAAAAACCGGCTAAAAAATCAACAAAAAAAGCTGCTGAAACTAAAGAAGAAACAGTTGAAACAAAAGTTGAAGCTAAAGAAGAAGTTAAAGAAGCTGAAAAAGTTGAAGAAGTAAAAGCTGAAGAAGAAGTTAAGGCTGAAGAATCAGAAGAAAAAGAAGAAAAATAATTAGTTGTATAAAGAGGTTGAAAGGAAACTTTCAACCTCGATATCAAGTTTAAAATAGACTTTGAGAGAGGGAAACATGACTAGGATAGCAGTAGATGCAATGGGCGGCGATCACGCTCCTCATGAAATAGTAGCAGGAGCTGTTTGGGCAGCACAAGAGTATGGTGTTGCAATAGAATTGGTCGGTAAGCAAGACAGAATTGAACAGGAACTTGATAAAATTACCCATGAAGGATTTTATTCCGATTGCGGAAAGGCCGGCAAGCAGTATCGTATAAAAATTGATACAAGCAAGCTTGACATAAAAATTACGCATGCTTCTGAAATTATTGAAATGGGTGAAGCTCCGGGACAGGCAATCCGTAAGAAAAAGAAATCTTCTATAGTCCTGGCTGTTGCTGCTGTTGCGGAAGGCAGTTCTGATGCGGTTGTTGCTGCAGGTTCTACAGGTGCGGCTATGGCATCCAGTTTGTTCGGATTAGGAAGATTACAAGGTATTGACAGACCTGCAATCGCAGTTACTCTTCCGACAATTAAAAGACCTATTGTTGTAATCGACGGTGGTGCAAACAGCAACTGTACCCCTGAAATGCTTATGCAGTTCGCAATAATGGGTGCAACTTTCTCAAAGAACGTACTTGGAATAGAACACCCGAGAGTCGGAGTTTTGAATATCGGGGAAGAAGCCGGCAAAGGTAATGAACTTGCGCAAGCTACTTATAAATTGCTCGAAGAACACCAGGACAAGATTAACTTTGTAGGAAATATTGAAGGTAAAGAAATATTCTTAAGTGTTTGTGATGTTGTTGTTTGTGACGGGTTTGTCGGTAACGTTGCTTTAAAAGTTACGGAAGGAACTTCTTCAATGTTATTCAGAATGTTGAAGCAGGAATTTAAAGTTGACTTACTCGGCAAAATTATAGGTTTACTCGCTAAACCGTTTATGAAAAGAATTTACAGAAAAATTAATTATGAAGAATTCGGCGGAGCATTGCTTCTCGGTGTTAAGGGGATAACAGTAATATCCCACGGCAGAAGCAAGGCTTATGCCATAAAAAATGCAGTCAGGGTTGCAAAAGAAGCCGTAGAATCCGGTGTTAACGAAAAAATTGCAAAATTTCATGAGGAATAAATACATGACAAATAAATTAATTCCGCTTAGAATAGCGGGGGTAGGATACAGTTTACCCGAAACGGTTATCACAAATGATGACCTTACTAAATTATATGAAACTTCAGATGAGTGGATTTATACAAGAACCGGAATTAAGGAAAGAAGAGTTGTTTCAGGAGAGCAGAATGCTATAGATTTAGGATTTGAAGCTGCTCAAAAAGCTCTGGATAAAGCAAAAATGGCTCCGGACGAAATAGATTTGATTTTGGCTGCGTCATCTGCCCCGCCGGACTTGTATCCTGCGATTGCTTGTCATATTCATCAGCGTTTAGGAATTACAAAACCTGTTCCGGCTTTTGATATTACAGCAGCCTGCACAGGGTTAATATACGGTTTGAGTATTGCAAGAGCTTATATTGCGTCAGGCATGTACAAAAATATTTTGATTGTTGCAACTGATAATAATTCAAGACTTGTTGACTGGACAGACAGATCAACTTCAATTCTTTTCGGTGACGGTGCCGGTGCAATGGTTGTTACAGCTGCAGAAGACGGAGTTGATGATATTATTGCAATAGATATTAAAGCTGACGGTAATTCCGGCAACTTAATTGAGCTTTCATTTGACGGAAAGAATTGCCCGCTTGTTGAGCAATATCAGGAAAAACCTAAAGGTATAAGAATGAACGGACGCGGTGTATACACATTCGTTGCAAAAATCCTTCCGCATTATGTTGAGGAGCTTATCACAAATGCAGGCATGAAAGCAGAAGATATTGATTATTTGATACCTCACCAGGCAAATATCAGAATAATTCAGGCAGTACAGGAACGCCTGGGATACCCTGATGAAAAAGTTGTTACTAATATCAAATACTACGGGAATACATCTGCTGCATCTATTCCGATTGCTTTGGCTGAAAGCGTAGAAAAAGGCAATTTAAAACTCGGGACAACAGCCGTTCTTTGCGGATTTGGCGCAGGCATGACCTGGGGCGGTGCAATTGTAAGATTAAGAGAAGGTATTTGCTAATGGGTTTCCGTTTAGGTCAAATTAGCGGATTTAAAATTCGCGGGACGAAATTATCAGGCTTTTCTCAAGTTATTGACTTCGGCAATCCTGAATTGATTGCAAAACGGAGAGCAAGTTCTCTAAAAGCGCCCAAAACTCCCGAACAGATAAAACTTGAAGAAGAATTGGCAAAATACAAGATTGATTCCTTGGAGAATGATATTTTTGAAAAACAAGGGAAATAGTTTAGAAAATAAGGAGTGACAGACGTTGCTCCTTATTTTATTTACTTTTTAATCTGTCCTGTGATATAATATTTTTATGAAAGAAGGGACATTTAATATTACAGCACTGGAAAATGCAGCAAAACGTCTTGGAGAAATTCTTGTCAGATATCAAAAAGATACATCTGACGATGGGATAAGAGATTCGGTTATTCAGCGTTTTGAATTTACATATTCAATTGCTCTTAAAACATTAAGTAAATATTTAGCTATGTATTCTTTTGATGATGTAAGACAAATGTCTTTTAATGAAATGATAAGAACGGCTAATCAGCTTAATTTACTTAAGTCAAATCTTGAAAAATGGTCTAAATTTAGGGAAATGCGAAATTTAACTTCTCATACGTATGATGAAAATGTGGCAATGAAAGTTGTTGAGATTGTTCCGGATTTTCATGAAGAGGTAAGGTTTTTGCTTGAAAGGTTAAAGGAAAAAGAAAATGCCTGAACTTGATTTGGATGCGAAATATGTTTCTTTTATTAAAGAAACCATAGGAAGCGTTTTACCTAATGCTGAAATTTTCATTTATGGTTCAAGAACACAAGGCAAAGCCAGAGAGTATTCGGATGTAGACATTGCATTGAAAGGGAATATCCCATTTGACAGTTTGTTGAATGTGAAAACTTTATTTGAAAATTCTGTTTTTCCTTACAAAGTTGATATCGTCGATTTGAATAGTTTGGATGAAGGATTTTTGAATATTATAAAAGATGATTTATATAAAATAAATTAAATTAATAAGTCATCGAAACAAATGGAATTATTTTATCCATATAAAAGCAAAGCTTAAGAGGTATTATTGTCATTCTTAGCAGAATATGATAAAATTTAGCTATGAAAAATTTTGATTTTGCAGTATTAGAAAAAACTTATAACAGTTTAATTGAAGTTATAAATATTTATAACTCTGATAAAAGCAATCTTATAGTCAGAGATTCAATGATACAGAGATTTGAATATACATACTCTCTTGCTTTAAAGATGTTAAAACGGTATTTTGCAATAAGTGCTTTTGCTTCCGAAAATATAGAAGGGATGACTTTTAATGATATGGTTAGAACTGCAAATAAAATGGGGCTTTTGCGTTCAAACCTTGAAACCTGGGATGTTTTCCGCCAAAAACGCAATGCAACTTCGCATACATACAACGAAGAAGCTGCACTTGAAGTTGTATCTGTTATAGAAGATTTTGCTGATGAAATTAGTTTTCTGCTGCATCAATTAAAAGAAAGTATGTCTTAATTATGAGATTTGGTTTGGAAGAACGGCATATAAAGTTTATACTTGATGTTTTAAATAAAAACATTATTGCAAATAATGCGATTTTTTATATTTTTGGCTCAAGAGCCCGCGGAGATTTTAAAGAGTATTCCGATGTAGATATTGCTGTAGATTGTGCGGGTGAAAAAGCTGATAATTCGGTTATTGTTAAGATAAAATCAGATTTTGAAAACTCAACTTTTCCATATGAAGTTGATGTCGTCGATTTGAATAGTTTGGATGAAAAATTTCTGAATATTATAAAGGATGATTTATATAAAATAAATTAGTTTTTCTGTAGAAATAATTTCCCATCCCAACCTTCCCCAAGCAGGGGAAGGAGTAAATATGCTGCGTAAAGGAACTGTTTTACTTCTAAATATATGAATTTTCTATGTACTATTTGTTTCTTATCCTCATTACTTTTGTAATATTTCGGTTTACTTTTATTGTGTTTATAGTATAATTACTTTAGGGTTATTAAGAGAGTAGGTTGGGCATACTTGCCCAACGTTTGAGAAGGGATAATATATGACGAAAAAAATTGCGTTTCTATTTCCGGGGCAAGGTGCTCAGTCCGTTGGTATGGGAAAAGATTTGTACGAAACTTACGGTATTGCAAAAAATGTTTATGATACTGCTGACAAAATCTTAGGCAAAAGCATTACAACATTATGCTTTGAAGGGCCGGAAGAAGATTTAAAACAAACAGTTAATACGCAGCCTTGTATTGTTACAACATCAATTGCGGCTTTGGAAGCGTTGAAGTCAGAACTTAATATAATTCCGGACTATACTGCAGGCCACAGTTTGGGTGAATATTGCGCTATGTATGCTTCAGGTGTTATGACTTTAGAAACAGCATTAAAGGCTATTCAAAAAAGAGCTGACCTTATGGGTGAAACAAAAGGCGGTGCCATGGCTGCTATTTTGAACGCGCCGGATGGTTCTGTAGAAGAAGCTTTGAAAGAAGCATCATCTGTAGGTTATGTTGATGTTGCGAACTACAATTCCCCTGTTCAGGTTGTTATAACAGGTGATGAAGCTGCCGTTTCAAAAGCCGGTGAAATTCTGCTTGAAAAAGGTGCAAGAAGAGTTGTTCCGCTTGCCGTTTCTGGAGCTTTTCATTCCAAATTTATGGAAAAAGCAGGAAAAGAATTTGAAAGCTTTGTATCAGATTTAGAATTGAATGACGCTGTTGTTCCTGTTATTACAAATGTTGATGCCGAAGTGACAAAGAATGCTTCTGATTTCAGAAACAAAATGCCAAAACAAATTTATTCTTCTGTACACTGGACTCAAACAATCCAAAAAATGGCAGACGATGGTGTTGAAATCTTTATCGAAATCGGCCCTGGCAAAGTTCTTGCCGGATTGAATAAAAAGATTGTTCCGTCAGCAAAAGTGTTCAACGTATTTGATAAGGCAAGCCTTGACAGCACAATTGCCTCTTTGAAAGAAGAAATTGCACTTGTATAAGGTATTTTGGGGCGGCTGCCCCGCAAAGATTATAGTAGATGTAGATTTGTTGGGTGCTCTGCCCGGCAAATAAATAATAAGGAGAAAGATTAATGACAGACAGAAAGATTGCTTTAGTAACAGGCGGTTCGCGCGGTATCGGTTTGGCTTGTGCGTTAGAACTTGCAAAGGCAGGCTGCGATATTATTATTAATGATATTTGCGAAGCTGAAAAAGCTCAGCCGGCACTTGATGAAATTAAAGCTTGCGGAGTAAATGCTTATTTTTACAGATTTGATGTTTCTAATGATGAAGAAGTTCAGGCAAATGTAGATAAAATGATTGCAGAACACGGCAAAATTGATATCCTGCTTAACAACGCCGGTATTACAAAAGACGGTTTATTTGTAAGAATGGATATGGAACAGTGGGAAAGAGTAATCAAGATTAACCTGACAAGTGCTTACTGTGTAACTCATGCGGTAATCAAATATATGATGAAAGCCCGCCAGGGTTCAATTATCAATATGTCAAGCATTGTAGGACGTCACGGTAACGCAGGCCAGGCAAATTATTCCGCATCAAAGGCAGGCTTAATCGGTTTGACCCAGACACTTGCAAAAGAATTCGGTTCAAGAGGTATCAGAGTAAATGCTGTATGTCCTGGATTTATTCAGACTGCAATGACTCAGGATTTGGCTAATATCGACGAATACTTAAAAGCTATCCCGATGAAAAGACTCGGCACTCCTGAAGATATTGCAAAAGTTGTTAAATTTCTTGCGCTTGATACAGAATATGTTACAGGCCAGGCCATCGAAGTTGCAGGCGGCTTGATGATATAAGCTAAGTAAAGATTTTTAACAAAAACTGGCTGTTTTTGTAAATGTGTTGCAAAATATTTTTGTGCCAGATATAATAAAAAAGAAATAAAATTCGTAATACAATAAAAATGAGGAAAAGAAGATGAGTACATTTGAAAAAGTTAAAAAAGTTGTAGTAGATCAATTGAGCGTTGACGAAGCTTTAGTTACTCCTGAAGCTAGCTTCACTGCTGACTTGGGTGCTGATTCTTTAGATACAGTTGAATTGGTTATGGCTTTCGAAGAAGAATTCGGTTGCGAAATTCCTGATGAAGAAGCTGAAAAAATTCAAACAGTTCAAGACGCTGTTAATTATATCGATTCTCACAAGTAGTCTTGTGTTAATTGAAAATTGTTTCTTCCACTATTCTGTCTAATCCGTCAGAGTGGTAAAGAAATAAGATATATGGTGTTGCGGGGGTGAAAATTGAATAGTGATTTTCCCCTCGTACATTTATTAAAGCGAACAAAAAAGGTAAAGAGATGACTAAAAGAAGAGTAGTAATCACAGGCATGGGTGCCGTAACCCCTTTTGGTGTCGGCGTTGATAAATTTTGGAACAGCCTAGTGGAAGGTAAAAGCGGAATTAGTACTTCCGAATTGATAGATATTTCTAAACACGTGGTTAAGATTTCCGGTGAAGTTAAAAACTTTAATCCTGAAGAATATCTTGATCCGAAAGAAGCAAAAAAGATGGACAGATTTATCCAATTTGCTATGGTTGCGGCTGATGAAGCGGTTAAAGATGCAAAATTGGAAGAAGTAAAAGATGTAGATCCTTATAGAATCGGTGTAGTCGTTAGTGCTGCTGCCGGCGGTTTTAGAACATTTGAAGATAACCATGTCCGAATTTTGGAAAAAGGCCCTAACAAATGTTCTCCGTTTACAATTCCTATGATGATTGTTAATATGGCATCCGGCAGAATTTCTATGAAATACGGTTTTAAAGGTATAAATAAAGTTGTTGTATCAGCATGTGCAACAGGCACTCATTCAATTGGCGATGCTGCTCGTTCTATCCAGTACGGTGATGCTGATATAATGGTTGCAGGCGGCTGTGAAGCTACTATTTGCGATGTTGGTATCGGTGCATTTTCAAGCGCAAGAACTTTATCAAAACGTAATGATGAACCAACTAAAGCTTCCCGGCCATATGACAAAGACAGAGATGGATTTGTTATGTCTGAAGGTGCCGGTGTGGTAATTTTAGAAGAATATGAACACGCTAAAAAACGCGGCGCTAAGATTTATGCAGAAGTTGTAGGCTACGGTCAGACTGCTGATGCCTATGATGTTGTTGCTCCTTGTCCGGAAGGCAAAGGTGCCACAAAATCAATGGAGCTTGCTTTGGAAGATGCTCATATGAAGCCTGAAGAAGTTCAATATATTAACACTCACGGTACAAGTACAGGTTTAGGTGATATTGCAGAATCTCATGCTGTTGCAAGAGTATTTGGCGACAGAAAACAAAATCCGCATTTACTTGTAAGTTCAACAAAGAGTATGCACGGCCACCTTCTTGGTGCAACAGGGGCAGTTGAATGTATAGCTTGTGCTAAAGTCATTACAGAAGGAATTGTTCCTCCGACTATTAACCTTGATAATCAGGATGAAGCAGTAGCTGATTTGGATTATGTTCCGCATAAGGCAAGAAAAGCTGAAGTCCATGCCGCATTGTCAAATTCGTTTGGTTTTGGCGGACAGAATGCTTCTATTATTTTAAAAGAAGTTAAATAATTATAAAAATAATGATTTCAAAAGACCGTCTGTATTCAGACGGTCTTTTTTACAAATTCTCTAATAATGCAATTTTCATTTCTGAAAAATCCGGAGTTTTGCCAAACCAGATTTCCTGCGCGGATACTGCCTGATAAACCAGCATATCAACTCCGTTAATTGTTTTGTAACCGAATTCTTCTGCATCTTTTAGCAAAATAGTTTTCTTTGGATTATAAATAATATCATAAACCACTGCATTAGTTGGCAGAGTTTTTAATACCGGTTTTTCTACAGGGGACATATCTGCAGATTTCCCAAGCATTCCTATTGGAGTTGTATTAACCAGGATATCATATTTTGATAAGTCACGGATGCGGTCAATTTGGTATGCATTAAAGGTAACCGCCGGGAATTTCCTTCTTACATACGCCATATAATCCATTGCATTCGGAATACTTCTTGTGTAAATACCTATTTCTTTTATACCTTTGTCGGCAAGCCCCATAACAGCGGCACGGCTGGCACCGCCGGTGCCTAGGATTGCTGCCGTTTTTCCTGTTAAGTCAATAGTTTCAGGTATTGCTTTTTTAAATCCAGATACATCAGTATTATAACCTTTCATGCTTTTATCAGGGTTGATTTTTACAGTATTAATTGCCCCTGTAATATCAGCGTACCTGTCGACCTCGTCTACAAAAAGAGCAACCGGAACTTTATGCGGAATGGTTACATTAAATCCGGCATAACCGTCCCGTTTAAAGGATTTAATCCTGTCAACAAGATTTTCCGGACTGGTTTCAAGTATTTCGTATGACGCGTTAATACCGATACTTTTAAATCCGGCACGGTGAATAACTGCAGACATTGAATGTCCGAGAGGATAACCAATAAGTCCGAATTTTTCCATATTTTTCTCCTTTAAGTTTAGTTTTCCTGAATTGCTTCGTCACTGCTTCGGATTATTCGGGATGTCGCCGGAGTAACATCCGGCTCCATCTAACGGGCTGGGTTCACTTCGTTCACACGGCGCCCTACCGAAAATCCGTCCTCGCAATGACGGGAGGCGTTTTTTCCTGATTACTCGGTCATTCGTTCCTTACCATGACGGAGTGCTTTCTTTTGGATTGCTTTGTTACTCTTCAGATTATTCGCTGTTTTCTTCTGCCGGCACTTCTTTTTTAAATCCGCATTTTGCATTTGAGCATTTAAGTGTTGTACCTTTTTTGGTAACAACTTTGCCGAGAAGTGCTCCGCAGTCAGGACAAGTTTCTCCTGTAGGTTCGTTCCACATAACAAAATCACAGTCCGGATACTTGTTGCAGCCATAGAATATTGTACCGCGTTTTGATTTTCTTTCGACTATCTCTCCCTGACCGCATTTAGGACAGGTTACGCCTGTGGTTTTTATTACGGCTTTTCTGCTTCCGCATTCAGGATTTACGCATTCCATATATTTGCCGTAAGGCCCTGTTTTATAAACCATGTCAGAACCGCATTTGTCACATTTTTCTTCACAGACTTCCTGTTCGGTATTTTGAAGTTCTTCACTTTCATTTATTGCATTAAGTGACATTGCTGTTTTGCATTCCGGATATCCGGAGCAGCCCAAGAATTGTGTTCCTTTCCGGCTTGTTCTGACAAGCATAGGACGTCCGCAGTTCGGACATTTAACTTTGGTTTCAATCCTTACACGGTCACCTGTTTGAAGCGCTTTGTTAACTTCATCAATAAACGGAGTGTAAAATTCCTGCAAAACATCATTCCAAACAGCTTTTTTTTCGGCAATTTCATCAAGTTTTGTTTCCATGCCTGCCGTGAATTTGTAATCCATAATATCTGCAAACTGGTTTACAAGCTGTTTGGAAACAGTCCTGCCTAAAAGTGTCGGGTGAAGCGCTTTATCTTTCTTTTCAACATATTTGCGGGTCTGAATAACCGTGATAATAGTTGCGTACGTTGACGGACGACCGATGCCGTATTCTTCCAGTGCTTTAACAAGAGAAGCTTCATTATATCGTGGCGGCGGCTGTGTAAAATGCTGTTTTGGTTCAACCTTAACACATTTTACTTTATCACCTTCATTTAAATCCGGGATTTTTGCATCTGCTTCAGGTGCTTCTTCTTCGGAATCGTTATAAACTCTCAAAAATCCGTCAAATGTAATCTTGCTTGTACCTGCTTTCAGGGTGTAATCGCCTGCTGTTATTTCTACGGTTTTATTCGCGATATCGGCAGGGGACATTTGGGAGGACATGAATTTTTCCCAGATAAGTTTGTACAATTTATACTGGTCATTATCAAGATATTTTTTGATGCTGTCAGGTGTTCTTTCAGGATAAGACGGTCTTATGGCTTCGTGTGCATCCTGAACATTTTGTTTGCCTTTGACATAAATATTCGGCTTTGCAGGATAATATTTTTCTCCGTAATTTTCAAGAATAAAGTTTTTTGCCATATCCTGCGCATCATCCGAAACCCTTACGCTGTCTGTTCTCATATAAGTAATCAAACCGACAGGGGTGCCGTCAATTTCAATACCTTCATAAAGTCTTTGAGCAACCTGCATTGTTTTTTGAACCCCAAAACCGAGTTTTGAACTTGCGGCTCTTTGCATTGTGGATGTGATAAAAGGCGCTGTCGGTTTACGTTTTGTGGATTTTTTAGTAACTTTTGTTACGTCAAATTCAGAAGGATAATTTGTTAAAAAATCTACAATTTTTTGGGCTTCTTCTTTATTTTTAATATTTTTTTCAACGGCTTTGCCTTTAATTTTTGAAAGTTCTGATTCAAAAACTTTTCCGTCTTTATCAAGATTTGCGTGAATTGACCAATATTCCTGCGGCACAAAAGCTTCAATTTCTTCTTCTCTTTCGCAAATCATCCGGAGGGCTACTGATTGCACACGTCCTGCGGAGAGGTTGCGGTTTCCTATTTGTTTCCATAAAACAGGGCTTAACTTGTAGCCTACGAGTTTATCAAGAATTTGTCTGGTCTGTTGTGCCTGAACCATATCCATGTCAATTCCTCGAGGATTTTCAACGGAATGCTTTACTGCTTTCGGGGTAATTTCGTTAAATACAATTCTTGAAATTTTTTCATCAGGCACATTTAAAATTTGTCTTACGTGCCAGGCAATAGCTTCTCCCTCACGGTCGGGGTCGGATGCAAGGTAGATTTTATCAGCTTTTTTGGCCAAATCATTTAATTTTTTTACGACGGCTTGTTTGCCGGGAATTATTTCAAACTTCGGCTGGAAGTGGTTTGCGATATCAAATCCGAGATTTTCCGTTGAAGGGTCTTTTGTCGGGAGATTCCTGACATGCCCGAAACTTGCTTCGATTTGATACCCGTCACCCAAAATTTTCTTAATGGTTTTGGATTTTGCCGGGGACTCGACTATAACTAATGCTTTCTCTTTTTTGTTTGTTGTTTTTGCTGCCATTTATTTTTCCTATTTTCCTGGATTGCTTCGTCACTTCGTTCCTCGCAATGACGGGTGTCTTTTCTCCCGGATTGCTTCATCGCTTTGTTCGCAATGACGTTACAATGCTATATTGAAAACCTAACCTCACAATAACTTGATGTTTTGCCTGGCGTCATTGCGAGCGTTAGCGAAGCAACCCGGTTTAAATTTGTTTTAATGTGCTTAGGCTCTCTTATACCTGTCGCCGGCCACCTGTCTTATTATCCCTTTAAGCTCCATCGTTGTCAAGTTTATCAACAAATCATTTGTATTAATTTTTGTAATGACACTTAATTCATCAAATCCCTTCTCTTCTACTTCAAGTGCATCATAAATTTTCTGCTCATCATCGGTTAAATCAGAAAGCGGCATTTGAAGCTGTTCTTGCGGTTTAATCTCCCAATTCAGAGTTTCAAGAATATCATTTGCACAAGTTACCAGTGCTGCACCGTTTTTGAGAAGTTTATATATACCTTCTGTATTAGGGTTAGAAATAAGCCCCGGAATACACATTAACTCTCTTCCCTGCTCCAGTGTAAGATTTGCTGTGATAAGCGCTCCGCTTCTCATGGAAGCCTCTGCAACAAGCGTGCCGTAAGAAAGTCCGGATACTATTCTGTTTCTTTGCGGAAATCTGAATTTTAAAGGTTCAAATGTAGGATAGTATTCACTTACAACTAATCCTCCGCCTTCTTCAATCTGTTTGTATAAACTTTTATTGCTTGCGGGGTATGTAAAGTCAAAACCGCTTGCGATAACCCCGATTGTTTTCAGATTATGTTTAAGTGCACTTGTGTGAGCGCTTGTATCAATTCCTGAAGCCAGACCCGAAACTATGCATATATCTGTTCCTTCAAGTTCAGATACGATTTTTTCAACAGCCTCTTTTGCATGAAAGCTGGCTTTCCTTGAACCAACAATTGCAACTGTTTTTTCAAAATTGCAAGATTCCGGGCTGCCTTTATAAAATAATACGGCAGGCGGATCAGAGATTTCTTTGAGCATTTTCGGATAATTCGGGCTGTCAAATGTAAAATATTTGATACCTTTTTCCAAAACGGTATTATATATTTTTTCAATGTCAAGATTTTTTCTTTTGTCAACGAATTTTTCAGCCTTTTTTACACTTAAGCCGTCAATTTGCGACAAATCAGACAGTGAAGCTTTATAAGCAGTTTCGATGTCGCCGAAATAGTTATAAATTCTTTGAATGAAAACACTGTCAATCTGTTCTATTGACGATAGCGCTATCCAATATTTATCCATTAGTTTTTTTCTTTTTAATTCTTTCTATAAGTTCTTTTACGTTCTTAACTTCTTCTGCCGGAAGCTCCATTTCAACATAATCTTCCAGATACTCTATGGCATCGTCATAATCTCCTCTTGCAAGAAAGAGAATTGCAACTTTTTTATATGCCTGCCTGAATCCTGCATCACGTGCTATTGTTTTCAGGTAATTTGAAATCGCTTTATCAACTTCGTTATTAGCCTCGTAAGCTTGCCCCAGACTGAAATATATGTATGGATTTTCTTCTTTAAATTCCAGTATGTTTTCAAAATTTTCGATAGCTAAATCATAATTCCCTAGTTCAAAATGAACCTTGCCCAAATCATAATATGCATCATAATTTTCCGGCTGCACCTCGAGAATTTTTTCCAGTTCATCTATCGCCAAATCAAGTCTGCAGTCTTCCATATAAAATCTTGCAAGAAAATGAGCAAGAACCATATTGTCAGGCATTTCGTATATACCTTGCGAAAGCAGCTGGATGCCGTTTTCGTAATCTTTATTTCTGTAATAAAGGTCTGCCAGATTTATGTATACCTGAGGAAGTTTTGGATCCAGTTCTATTGCTTTCAGAAAATTATCTTCCGCTTTTTCATCGTTAGCAATACTGGCATAACACTGTCCGATGTTGTTATATATTTCTGCTGTCGGAGTTTCTGTTTCAACTACGGAGCTGAAAGCATCTATTGCCTGTTCATATTCTCCCTGCTTATATAAATCTAGTGCTTTTTCAATTTTTTCGTTCATAATTTCCTCTTACAATCCTAAAGTCATTCCTGAGCTTCCGCTGCTGTCTCCGCCGTCATTTGAACCAATATTCTTGATAACAGTTCTTGTATTCCCTTCGGCTTTAAAGTCTTTAGGATTTAATTTCATATTAATTTTATCTGCGTATATTGTTCTGACACCCTGCGTAATGCTTGAACGTCCTACAAAATACACATCGTTAGGCTTGCCTTCTTTATTAGGGTAAACATTAATTTTCGGCCCCGCTGCATAATAATCTTCATACCAAACCCTGACATTTCCGCTTGCGGAGAAGGTATTTTTATCCTGGGTAAATTCCTGAACATTTGATTTTAATGTCAATTTTTTACCGTCGTCATTTATGTAGTTTGAGGTTGTATTTCCTGTGGCAAGAAGAATTTTTGAAGCTGAATTGTAGAAAAATCTATCAGCAAAAGAATCGTTTGCCTGCTGTTTAATTCTTCCGTTGCCAATAAGTTCAAGAGTTTTCAAATCACCGTTTTTATCGGTCTTTATAATTGCTTTATTGGAAAAAGTTTCAAGTTCTTTATATTTCATAGTAACATTGCCGGTTGCAGTCATAATTCCGGTTTTTGTATCATATTCCTGAACGTCGGAATTTATTACAACAATCGGGGTTTTACCGTCGAATACTACTGATTGTGTATCACCTTCTGCACGTACGACTTTTGTAATTAAAGAAACTTTTAGTATATTAGCTTTTACTTCACGTTTTTTATTTTTCTTGACCTCATATGCATAAGGTTTATCGTAAAACGTTGCAGTATCAAGGTTTTGCTGTTCATTCATATTAACATCGGCGCTGTTGCCCACAACTTTTAAGTCGTCAACCGAAACTTTTACATCGCCTTTAAATTTGATTTTGTTATCTTCTTCAGAGAATGTTTGGGTTTTCGATTCAATAACCAAATCCGAGGCTTGTGCGATTATCCCTAATGAAAACATTAATATTGCAATTGTGATTAATAATTTCTTCATTTTTTCTCCTTGGTATCGTATAATTTTGAAACAGCATGTCCGGAAATTTTAAATCTGTCATAATCCGGACTAATCTCAATAGTTTCAGCAGTTGCAAGCAGCTGGTTATTTCTTATAACTTTTACATTACCATACGCTTTAACAGGATTATCGTTGCCTGACCAGATAACTCTGTCAGCTTCAAGAGAAGTCCCGTCTTTTATAACAATATGAGTATCCTGATATAAAATTATTTGTTTCCTTTCGGCGCTGTAAGAACCTTTTGTCGATTCAAAGCTCATGGAAACTTCGTTGTTTTCATCAAAAAAGTTACCTATACAGTTGTTTAACAAGGCAACACCGTTGTCACTGTCATAGGAACCGGTTTCACCGTAGATTTCCCAATATTTGTGGTCGTCTTTTGTTTCAGTGAGGATTATGCCGTTAATCTGGGCTTCCTGACGATCTTCACTGTTTGTTAACTGGCTGCGGTTAAAATTATGAGTAATTATTCCGGCTGAAATAAATGCCCATGCCAAAATTCCGACTAACGCAAGCGCTGCCGCAATATAGGCTTTTTTCTTTCTACTCATATCCTTCCATTTCATAACAAAATTATATCATAAACATTTTCTTATAAGACATATACTTATTTATAAACTTGCTTAATATTCTTTTATAATGTAATATATTTATATTATAGTATGAGGAATTTATGGCAAAAGTAGAAGTTACTGTATGTATGGGAAGTTCATGTTTTGCAAGAGGAAATGCGCAAAACCTTGAATTTATAGAAAATTACATTAAAGAAAACGGTCTTGAAGCTCAAATTGATTTAGCCGGAACAAGATGCTCCGGCAAATGTGCTGTTGGCCCTAATATTGTTATCAACGGTGTTGAATACAATGAAGTTGATGAAGATAAATTAAAGAAAATTTTAGACGAAATTAAAACTTCTGTTTAATTGATTTTTTAATTATAATAGAATTCTGCCAGTTATGAAGGAGTTAAGAAATGGATTCACAGTATCCTGTTTATACACTTGTAAATGAATGCCACGATTGTTATAAATGTATCAGAGAATGTCCTGTTAAGGCAATTAAGATAGAAGACGGACATGCAAGTGTCATTCCGTCAAAATGCGTTGCATGCGGGAATTGTGTAAAAGCTTGTCCTTCAAATGCAAAGAGGGTCAGAACAGATATTGATAAAGTTAAAAATCTTCTTCTTGCACAGAAAAGAGTTTTTGTATCTTTGGCACCTTCGTGGAGCGGGGTGTTTGATTACTCGCCGTATAAAATGATTTCAATCCTTAAGCGGCTCGGATTTGCCGAAGTGTCGGAAACTGCGCTTGGAGCACAGGAAGTTTCCATTGAAACGGCAAAAATGCTCAACAATGCCGAAAAAGGGCTGTTTATTTCAAGTGCCTGTCCGGTTATCGTGGATTATATAAGGCTTTATCATCCGGAATTTATTGATTGTATTACTCCTATCGGTTCTCCGGCAATGACGCATGCCAAAATTCTTAAGGAGAAATACGGCGATGATATTTCGATTGTGTTTATAGGTCCTTGCATAGGTAAGAAAAACGAGGTTAAATACGCCGGGTTATTTGATGTGGCGTTAACTTTTGAAGAATTAAAGATGTGGATTAACGATGAAATTGTTGATATTGCATCCGTAAATTTCGACAAAAACAATGCGTTTGTTCCGTATGATGCGAATGAAGGTGCTTTGTACCCGATAGACGGCGGTATGAACGAAACTTTGCGCCGAATAGGTATCAGGCGTGATATTCAGCTTATGGATGTGTGCGGTTTGAATAATTTTGGCAGAGCTTTAAATAATCTTAAACCCGAAGGAATAAACAGCGTAATTTTTGTTGAAGCCCTTGCCTGTGAAGGCGGATGTGTCGGAGGGCCTTGTGTTTCTACTGACAAAGCCGGCATAAGTGTTGTTTCAACTATTATGACACACGTAAAAGACAGGGAGGATATCCCGAAAGAACCTGAAACTGTAGTACCATATGAAATCCAAAAAGGGAAAATTGTTCATTCCGAATATCCTTTGGAAGATATATTAAAGGCTTTGAAACGCATCGGAAAACATACGGTAGATGATGAGCTCAACTGCGGCGGATGCGGCTATGCAACTTGCAGAGATTTGGCAAAGGCGCTTCTTGACGGTGATGCAGAACCTTCTATGTGTGTTTCTTATATGAGAAAGATTGCAATGAGAAAAGCCGCAGCGCTTGTCAGATGTATGCCTGCTGCTGTTGTTATGGTTGATAGAAATCTCAATATTATAGAGGCAAATGACAGTTTTATGAAAATGTTTTCCGGGGATATGTATGACATATTCAAGGCGCGTCCTGACGGAATGAACGGGGCTGCTATCGACAGAATTTTAAGTTTTTCCGAACTGTTTAAAACCTGCTTAAATTCAGGCAAGGATTTGCATAAGGAACGTTATGCCGTAAAAGAGCGTTTGTATGATATAAGTATCTTTACGATTGAAGAAAATGAGATTGTAGGCGCTGTCATTACAGATGTGACCCAATCAGAAACTAACAGAGAAAAGATTGCTCAAAAAGCGCATGAAGTTATTTCCAAAAATATTTCTATTGTTCAGGAAATAGCCTGTCTTTTGGGTGAGCATATGGTTGAAACCGAAACGCTGTTGAGTTCAATCGCTAACGATTATGATGACAAAGACAATGAAAATTCTGCAAATAAAGGGTAAATAAAATGTTTATAGACATTGCTTGCAGCCAAATGAAAAAATATAACCAAAATGCTTACGGGGACTATTTTGTTTCTAAAAGGTACCCGGATGAAGCAAGGCTTGTTGCGGTACTATCTGATGGTTTGGGCAGCGGCATCAAGGCAAATATTTTATCCTGTATGACCGCTACAATGCTTTTGCAGTTTATATCAAATGACCAAATTCCTATAAGACAGGCCGCGGAAATTGTTATGAACTCTCTTCCAGTGTGTAAAGTCCGGCATATCAGTTATTCAACATTTTCTGCAATAGACTGCCACGATGACGGTGATGCAAAAATAGTAGAAGAAGGAAATCCTGAATTTGTCTGGATTCGTGACGGGGAAGTTATGGAGCCTCCATTTGAAACAATCCAGTCAAAGACTTTCAAAAACAGGAAAATGAAGGTTTATAAAATTAAGCTGAAACTCGGCGACAGGCTGATTTTTTGTTCTGATGGCGTAACTCAGGCCGGTCTTGGCGGCGGTAGGCTTAAACTCGGTCTGCGCCGGGAAGGTTTGATAGTACTTTTAAAAGATAAGTTAAGCGAAAATCAGGATATTTCAAGTTCGGAGCTTGCCAATTATTTAGTAAATCAGGCGCGTAATATTGAAACCGACAGAAAACCAAAAGACGATATTTCGGCTTGTGTCCTCTATTTCAGAGAGCCGCGCGAAGCTTTAATTTTTACAGGCCCTCCTTATCATCAGCAAAAAGATAAAGAATATGCCCAAATGTTCCGTAATTTTAAAGGAAAGAAGGCTATTTGCGGCGGAACTACGGCAAATTTGATTTCCAGAGAACTGAATGTTCCGATAAGAATGGATTCAACTATCAGCGTTGGCAAACTTCCTGCAATATCTTATATGGACGGTGTGGATCTTGTGACAGAGGGTATTTTAACGTTAACAAAAACTTTAGAATACTTAGAAAACGGCACCTCGGATATTGACAACGCTGCCGGGAAGTTGGTAAAATTTTTATTGGATAGTGATTGTATTCACTTTATGGTAGGTGCAAAACTTAATCAGGCGCATTACGATCCGGCTCTGCCGATTGAGATTGAAATTCGTAAGAATATTATAAAAAAGATGGCCGGTGTATTACAGGATAAATATTTTAAAAAAGTTAATGTACAATATATGTGAGGAAATTCCTCGTCAAAGAAAGGTAAATGACAATGGACAAAAAAATTAGTGTTAAGGTATGTTTGGGAACAACTTGTTTCGTTATGGGGTCTGCTAATTTACAGGAGCTTATTGACACTGTTCCTGCAAAATACGGCGATAAAGTAGATGTATCGGGTGTTCCTTGTTTGGGTTTGTGCTCTATCGACTGGGAATTTTCCAAAGCTCCTTATGTAAAAGTTGACGATGAAGTCATTAAAGAAGCAACAGTAGAAAAAGTTTTAAAAGCAATAGATGAAAAATTAAAGTAGTTAGGTTGAAGGCTAAGTGCCTTTGACGGAAGTAGAAAAGGAATAAAAAATGGTAATGAATGTCCCTAAGCAAACTTCACATTTAAAAAGGGAAATACTTATAAGATTAATCAAAGCATTTTATACAGATGATTTTGGTGAAAACGCAAGGTTAATTCCGTATCAAATGCGTCCGAAGGATTACGAGGCGGTATACAGATGCTGTGTATATAAAGAACGTGCAATTCTGCGCGACAGAACCATTGCCGGCTTAGGGCTGTCAATTGAAGAAACTGATGACAGTATTCATATGGCCGAACTTGCCAAACAGGTTCTCGACAGAAAACAGCCGGAAGAACATCCGCTTACAGTTCTTCAAACAGCTTGCAAAGGCTGTGTGCCATCAAGGATTTATGTTACTGATTTATGCCAGGGCTGTGTTGCTAGACCTTGCGTAAATACTTGTAAGTTTGGCGCAATAAGTATTAAAAACGGTAAATCAGTTATTGACCCGGATAAATGTAAAAATTGCGGTATGTGCGTTCAGGTTTGTCCTTACCAGGCAATTACCAAAATAATTGTTCCTTGTGAAAGCGCCTGCCCTGTCGGTGCAATTGCAAAAGACGAAAACGGGCATGCAAAGATTGATTTTGAAAAGTGTATATCCTGCGGCAAGTGTGTAAGTGCTTGTCCTTTCGGAGCGGTACATGAGAAGAGCCAGATTATTGACGTTTTAAAAAATATAAAAGCCGGTAAAAAGGTTATCGCAATGGTTGCTCCTGCAATGTTCGGCCAATTACCTTGTTCGCCGAAACAGTTGAAAGCCGCTATTGAAAAGCTTGGTTTTGCTGATGTTTATGAAGTTGCACAGGGTGCTGACGTTACGACAAAAAATGAAGCAAAAGAGTTTGAAGAAAGACTCATAAACGGTGCAGAATTTATGACAACATCCTGCTGTGCCGGATATAATGAACTTGTTGAAAAACACATACCTGATCTTAAGCCTTTCAGATCAGATACAAAAACACCATTGTATTACACGGCAGAAATCGTTAAGAAAGAACATCCTGATGCAGTTACCGTGTTCTTCAGCCCTTGCGTTGCAAAACGTCGTGAAGCACTACAAAATCCTAATGTAGATTATGTTTTGAACTACGAGGAAGTAGGTGCTTGGTTTATTGCAATGAATATTAAGGTTGAAGATTGCGGCGAGGATGAATTTAAAACAGAAGCTTCAGCAGAAGGAAGAAACTATGCTGTGACAGGCGGTGTTGCAAAAGCCGTTAAGACGCTTGTGCCGGAAGAAATTCCTGTTTATCCGGTTGTAATCGACGGACTTGACAAACAATCAATCCGTGATTTGAAAAAATACGCTAAAAACGGTGTTTGCGAACTCGGCAACTTAATCGAAGTTATGGCATGCAAAGGCGGATGTCTTGGCGGTAATGCAACGGTTAATGCATATAAACCTGCACTTAAGCAGCTTACTAATTACGTTAATGAAAGTAAGCCTCTTCAAAAGCCGGAAGAAGCCCACGAAAGTAAATAATAAAAAGCGGATTGTGAGCGTAGAGTGAAGAGTATTGTTGCAGGGCAATGCTCTGGAACTCATAAAGAGAGAAAAACACGCAATCAGTTTCAGCGCTGCTAAAGACAACGCAGCGTATTTACTCCTTTTCCTACTTTGGAAAGGTGGGATGGGGCGCAATAATTTTGCGTAATGAATCACTCCCCACCCTAACTCTTCCTGAGTATGGAAGGGAACAAAAAATAAGGCTCCTTCCCCTACTTGGGGAAGGCCGGGATGGGGAGTTATATTTGCGTCATTCTGAGGCTGAAAGCCGAAGAATCTCTTTTTACATGAGATACTTCGGGCTAAAGTCCTCAGTATGACAGCAAAACAAGTCATTGCTTGACATGTACAATTGCGAAATCGGATTTTCGGAAGGGTGTAGCACTCTGCCGACAAAACGATTGAGTATCGTTTTGGAGAGGAAGAAATCCGCAAGTTGGAGCCGGACGTTACTCCGGCGACAACCCGAATAATCCGAGGCGTAGCGTTGAAGCAACCCGGGAAAGTGAGCTGTGATTTATAGAAATACCTTTCTTATTATAACTTACTGGCTTATACAACTGTTAAGATAATCAATTGTACTGACTTTTTCATCATACAGATATTTGATAA
>CALUUU010000002.1 GCA_944324035.1 Candidatus Gastranaerophilales bacterium | reverse complement strand
TTTTGTATACGGGTCTTTTGCATCAATAGCCCCTGCAAGCGATGTTACCATTTCTATCAGGTGGTTATGGGATAAAAATTCTTCATTATTAAACTTATGTACAAGTTCATCTTCAAAATTAATACCAAGCTGTGCGTGGCGTTTTGCAATAACTTCCGCAAACGAATTAAGCGCCGCATCATCCCAGAAATTAAAGTCTGATGAGCTTACAATTGCCGACATGCCTTCTTTGTAGCCTCTTGCCCTTGAAATATACATAGCCTGTTCTGCAAGAATAAGCAATTTTTCCTGATCCTTTGTGTTTTCAGGATATGTCGAAATCCCGACAGAAACTTTTACAGGGCCTACATCATCTACAAAGCAGCAGGAGAGGCAGTACGTAATATATTCGGCGAGATATTTCGCATCGTTTGTATTTGTATTTGGCAAAATAACCGCGATTTCATCTCCGCCGTATCTTCCTGCTTTGTCGTTTGAACGGATGTTTTGTTTGATTTTTTCTGCAAGAAGTTTTATTACCTCATCACCCTTAGCATGCCCTAATTCTCTGTTGATTTTTGAAATGTTATTTATGTCAAACATAACAATGGATAAAGGAGTGTCTGTGTCGTCGCATTTTGTAATTTCGTTTGCCAAAACCTCCTGAAACCCTCTGTGGTTATAAAGTGTAGTAAGGGTGTCTGTATTTGCATATTTATTTGTTTTTTCCTGCAGGTCTATGTTTTGCATAAACATAGCGGCATAGTTTGCAATAAATGATAAAATACCTATGTTATAATCTTCACTCTCTTTGCCAAGCACCATAACTCCGACACGCTGCCCGAGCGATATCAGCGGCAGGAGAATTGTCGGGGCATTTTTCATATATGGAATATTTAAAAATTTGTTGTCTTTCTGCATAACTGCAGACATATTTGTAAAGCATTCAATAACAGGATTGTCGCTTTCTGACAGGAATATTTTGGATGAATATGTGCTGCCCATTGTATTTGTTAATTTTAAATTTATGCATTTTGATTTTTCGTGGTAGGTTCCAAATGCAGTAAAATAGCAGTGCAGTTTATCCGTAAATATATTGTGTACTGCCAAAAACAAGTCATTTAAAGATTTTTTGTTTTGTAAATTTGTGCTTAATTCTTTAACGATTTCTGTATAGTCAATGGCTTTTCTTACGGAAGATAATGAGTTGTTCAAATACCCGCCGTACATCTTATTGGATGATTTAACCGTGTTTATATGATTCAGCCTGGCAACAATTTCTCTGTTTTTGGTGAGCGGATTTTCAACAGGAGCCCTGTTTTTCGCAGGCTCATTCACTTGTTTGGCTGTAGTAATTTTTTTTGAACTCTTGTCGGAATTTTTTTTAGGCGGTGTATTTTTAGCAGCCGGGTTTGTAACCGTATTTACCTGACGGTTATTTTTTGGCTTTTCGGCCGTGGTTTGCGGATTATTTATATCTAAACTATTTTCCAAAATTCTACCTGCCTGACACCTAACTTAAAACTTGTGAAGATTTTTAGTTGTTAAAATTACCAGGAAAATTAACATTCCTTAAAATATTTTACTCTGTTACTAACTTTTTACAATCCGCCATTTAGATGGCAACATAAAAAAATCTCTTTTGAATTTTATACTACATTAGTAGTATAACTCTTATTTTTATAATATTTAACCCTAAAACGGATTTTTTTTACAATAATTAATCGTTTCAGGGTTAAGTAATATTATATGTATAGCAAATATAGCCGGATATATAACCTAATAGCTTACCTTCTTCGGATAATCTTCCGGTATAGTCCAGTTGTTCATTTGAATAATAGCTGTGCAATAATGAGGCTCAGAACCGCTACATGAATATAAGGCTCCGCTATAGAGTTTTTGGCGATCTCCATCCCATCCTGCTTTATAAGGTTCAATACCTTTATTATAGTGGTATTTCCAACCTTCACTAGTATTTGCAGGATTAAAAATAAAGGCAAAAGCACATTTGCCGTTTGCTGCGTGAATACTTGTTCCATACTTTTCAAGGCATTTTTGAGGATTCCCAGGATAGAAATGCCAGTCACGTGTGGAGTCATGCCAAGGCCGAACAGCACTGCCATCAGCAAAATAAATCATATATGAACCATCTGAAAGGGTTTCTGATTTAGCTATTTTTAAATAAGGCGCAAGATATTTGTTAAACCATTTTTCAGCCTCTGAACTGCCTGGGACAGGATTGCCATCCTTGTCAAATTCTGCTCCCGCTACATCTTCGTACCAAAATTTTTTATCGCCGTAGTCAACTTCTGCCATCATTATTGCCTGATTCATTACTGAATAAAATTTTTTCAGTCTTGCTTCTACGACTTTATTATTATTTTTTTGGATTAATGCCGGCATTGTCATTGCTGCAACTATGCCGATAATCCCAAGGGTTATCAAGACCTCCGCCAACGTAAACGCCGCTTTCTTGTCATCCTTGTATATGTTACGAAATTCGAAGGATCTCTTTTTATGAGATTCTTCGGGGTATTCACCCCTCAGAATGACGGATTTGCCACAATGGCTAATGGGCTCGAACCCTTGTAATACCTTAGATGTAGATACCCCCTCCCCGGTATTCCCGCACTATACTTGATTTTTGCATGTTTATATCCTCCTTTTTCCTTTAGTATAAACTATGTTCACATTTTTTGCAAGCAATGTAGGCCGGATTTACTAATCCGGCAAAAATTTTAGTTTTTATAACTACTGTTACAAATAAAAGAATTCCAATATTACTTCAAAACATAAATTTGTTGTATAAGTCATTATTCAGTATATTAAAATAAAATGTCGGTTAGGCATACTTGTGTTTCTTTGCTGACAGACAATTTAATAAATCCAGCGGATTTAAAAGGGCATATTTTGCTTCAATATTTTGCCTTCTGTTTCCCCATTTTGCAAAGGCAAAATCTACACCGGATGATTTTGCACACTGCATATCATAAATACTGTCGCCGATATAAAGAGTTTCGTCAGGCTTTACTTTTGCAAGTTCCATATATTTTAAGAGAGGTTCGGAATTCGGCTTATGCTTTTTAGTATCATCGGCACAGACAATAATTTCAAAATATTTGTTAAGTCCGAAATGCGTAACTTCTTCATCAAATTCAAATTTTGTTTTAGATGTTACTATTCCTAATTTATAATCAGGATAAAGTTTTTGTAGCAAATCTTTTATCCCGTCAAAAACACTGACAGAATTTTTGTAACTATTCAGATATTTATTCCATAAATCGACGGTTTCAGTTATGTTTGCAATCCCAAGCTGCTTTATAGCAGCCTCACCTGTAATACCTAGTACAAATTCTAATTCTTCAATTTTATAAATTTTGTTTTGCACTTCTTTTAATGTGTCCTGCAAAGAGTGCAGAACAGCATATTCAGTATTTATCAAAGTTCCGTCAACATCAAAAACAATATGTTTATACATTATCTCTCCTTATATCATCAAAGTATTTTATAACTCGGCAAGGATTTCCGACAGCTATACAATCATCCGGAATGGATTTATTCACCACACTTCCTGCACCTATTATACTGTTTTTGCCTATTGTTACTCCCGGCAGAATTATTGCACCGCCGCCAATCCACGCCCCGTCTTTTATCTCTATAGGGTCAGCACAGGTGTTATAATAAATCGGATCATCTTCTGCCCTTTCGTGAATATAGCGTTCTTCCGGCAAAACCGGATGATATGCCGTATAAATCTGAACATTAGGTGCTATCATAATACAATTGCCGATAGTAATTTTTTCGTTATCAACAAAAATGCAGTTTGGTCCGACTATAACATCATTTCCGATAAAAATATTCTTTCCGTATTCACAGTGAAATTTCTCATCAATTACAACATTAGAGCCTATTAAACCGAATAATTGTTCAAGGATTTGACGTTTTTGACGCTCATCGTTAAAATCCAATGAATCGTACTTTTTCATCAAAGCCCTCGCATTTTCTCGCATTTTGCACAATTCTACAGAATTCGTATCAATATATTTATATTTTTTTTGCATATATTACTCCTAACAAGAAATATAACATAAATATTAAAACTGCAATAAAGAAAAATTTTGGAAAAGATGCTAACAAAATTATCAGTAGAATTTTTTACAGAAATAGCAAAAAAATTATTAGAAAATCAACAATTTGACTTGTTAATATGATTTAAAAAATTTTAGCCGAGAGGCTATATTCTTTTTACTTGACTTTTGCCAGACCGCGATATACTATTGACATATCAGGTTACTAAATAAGTTGATTATTTAGGGTTATGCTAAATAAATTAATTTTGAATGAGATAGGTGTAAAATGAGAAAAAATACTAAGAGCAACGTCAAGGAGGTGAAATCCTTTGAGAAACGTGGTTTTCCAGGGGGGGGGGGGGGCTTAAAACCTTATGTACAGCCGTTATCCTGGGTACATTTACTCTGTGCGGAATGTCTGCGCATGCGACAGATATTTATACACAAGGGGATTTAACAAATTCTGCAAACTATTCTGACGGTTCTGTTCTTAATGTTTTAAATCCTATCAATTTATCAAATGTTGATTTTAGAAATAGTATAAACGGTGCTGTAAAAGTTGTTATTGATGGCGGCAATAATGATATTACCGGCACAATTTGGGCATCCGATCAAGATTCCGGTGATAATTCTCTGCAAACCGGGCATTATACAATTCAAGCTAATGGAGCAAATGTAACTTTCCAGAATATGAGCTGGAAAACCGATACAAACATTTCCAATGATGGTTGGCGTACTCGTAGCAGAAGCTGGACTACATCTGGCGGTATTGCTCAAAATGCGGGAACTCTTAACATTACAAATTCTACGTTCTCTTCTTCTCTTAATATTGAACAGACTCGTACCACTAGTGCTTATGCACATTCTTATATCAATGGCGGTATAATTGACAATACAGGAACAACAATTATCACAGATACAGATTTCAATAATAACGAGATAAAAGCTACGTCAGTAAGGGATGAGAATTCTGTTGCAGTCGCATCCGTGGATGAAGCAATAGCAGAAGTGAATGGCGGCTTAATCAGCAATACTGCTGCAAATAGTACAATGACAATCACCGGCGGAACAATTTCAGGTAATAAAGTTGCTGCAACCGTTGAAAGTCAAAGACGCGGGTGGACTGGTAATGATATAATACATTCTACATTGCGCGGCGGTATGATATACAATGTTGGTAACCTTGAAATTAAAGGTACATCAATTACCGGTAATGAAGCAGGAGCTATTGCAAATAACAACACCGATGGTGAAAGTATTGCAAATGCCTATGGCGGTATATTCTACAACGAGGGTACTCTGACTATTGGTGACGGTACCGAAATCAGCGGTAACAGATTATTTTATTCAATGCAAGATAACGGTTCCGCGGAGGCTCTCGGCGGTGCTATCTACAATACTGGGACTTTGAACCTCGGGGATGTGACTTTTTCAAATAACAAACATCATGATGAAGCACTGAATGATATTTATGCAACTGCAAATTCTGTGATTAACGTGACAGGCCGCTCGGAAATCGGGAGCGGCCTGCAGTCTGCGGACACTACTGCGCAGATTAATGTTCAAAACGGCGGGAATCTAGTACTTGTAGGTAAACAAACTCTTGCAGACGGTACTGAAACCATCGGTGATAATGACGGTTACACAGGTAATCTTAATGTTGCACAAGGCGCTATTTTGACTCTCAAAGGTACAGACGAGAAAGATACCCTTGCGGCAGCATTAACAAACGCAACATCTGCGACCTGGGCAGACGGTTCCGGTTTGGCTTTTGATGTTAAAAATGACATTGCTGCGCGTCCGGGCCAAAACAACCCGGCTGTAACGCCTAATGATACAATTTCTGCAGAGGATATCAGCAGTATTATCGGCAGTAATGCTCTTAATGTTGATATTTATAAACTTGGTGATAATTATATCACTTTCAGTGATGATTACTCTGCTGTCGGACGGAATGTCTATGTAAAAGACGGTACAATGCGCTTTTTCGTAGAGAATAACAATACTGCAGGCGGAAGTGAAAAATATTTCAACGGCGGGAATGCTAATACTTACATCTCTGACGGGGCAAAATTTATCTATGAAATTTCAGGTGAAGAAAATAATACTACATTCTCCGGCAATCTTATCAGCGAAACCGTAGCCGGAGAAGTTAATAAAGCAGAGTTTCAAAAAGCTGGTGATGCAGTGTTAACACTCGCAGGCGACAACAGTGCTTTTAACGGTAACGCTGTTGTTGAATGGGGCGAACTCGTCATTGACGGCAACAAATCTTTCTTTGGTGAAAACGCAAATATTGTTGTTGACAGCCAGTGGAATTTCACTGGTGATACCGGCATGGCAAGACTTACATACAATAATGTTGAAGGCGGTGTGTTTAACCAAAATGTCACACTAAAAAGTGAGGGAATACTCTCTATCAACGGTTCCGGCAGAGGAGAGGAAAACGCTGTCACTATAAATAATACAATCCTCTCTGAGGGTACAAATAATGTTATAAATCTGTCTGATGCGGACTTTACCTTAAATACAAATTTGGGCTCAGGTCAGATACTTAATTTTAACAACGCCGGTATAACACTTGGTGAAAATGTGACATCTTTGGAACATGCAATCACAATGGAAGCCGGTTCTGCTTTGAATTTGGCTGATAATGCAACTAATAATTACACATTTGGCAATCTGCAAAGTACAGGCACTAATAATATAAGTCTGGATGTAAATCTTGCTGCAGGTACGGACGGACAAACTGATGTTTTGAATGTCGGTTCAGGTTCTTCAGGTTTGCTGACAATTGCGGATGTCAATGTTTTAGGAAATAACGGTGCAGTCACTAATAAAACTTACACTATTATAAATAATAATGGCGGAAATTTAGGTTTTGCTGAATACAGCACTCAAAAAGCGTCAGATGTTTACATCTATGATATAAAAGCAAGCGGCAGTGAATTGTCACTTATTGCCACAGCTATTGCTGAAAACGGATTAAAACATCAAAACCATTTTGTTGATGGTACAAGACCTTTTACATTTGTTGGGAACAGTGCTTATGTTATAGAAGAAGATTTGGAAAACACCCTTACAGGCACATTTACGGTTTCCGGTAAAAGTGATAATGCTTCAGACAGCATATTTTCCGGCGGCGGAGCCCATTCATTCTTTGAAGTCGGGGCTGACACCACACTTACTCTTGAAAATTTAACTATCCAAGATGCACTTGCATCAAAAGCTGATGCGGATGCAGGTACTGATGGCGCATCTGCAAATATAAACGGTGCAGTCGTGAGTGCAACCGGCGGAACCGTTAACCTTGATAACGTAGTTTTACAAAACAATCACGCTGACGGTAACGGCGGCGCGATTTACGCATCTGGTGATGCTATTATTAACGGAACATCAGTTGTGCTTTCCGGTAACACTGCAGGCGGCTTGGGCAGCGCAATTTATGCTCAGGATAATGCAAAAGTTACACTCAATAATTCTTCTATTAATGGTTCCGGTGACGGTTATGTTATCTACAACAACGGTGCTGCGGTGACATTGAATAATGTATCTCTCGGTACAGATAACAATATTTATAACTCTGACGGTACACTAAATATCAACAACACATCAGGTTCTGACAGCAGTTTGGGATTAATCACAGGCGGAGATGTATTTATCAATGAATCCGGCAGTAATAATATTATTATTGGAGAATTGACCGGAGCTAATCTGGAACTTAAAAATGGAACAGCACTTATACAAGCTCTCTCCGGTTCTACTGTCACTGCAGATACCGACACCAGCCTGAGTATTTCGTCTGTCAGCGATAATCCAAATGACACTGAAAATTCTAATTTCATCGCAAACGGTACAATCTTACATCTGGGCGGGAATATCAACGGCGGCTCAATAACCATAAATGACGCCGGTGAGTTTATTGCAGAAAATAATATCAGGTATGCTTCTGAAAATACAGAAGGTACTGTAAAAGAAATTACTGCAAAACTTACAGGAAATGGCATTTTCACTAAAGAAGGACAAGGATACATTGATTTAAAAGGTGCAGGCAATGGAACGGATTTTACCGGTACAATAAATGTTGATGACGGCCGCCTCAGAATTGCAGCCGGATACGGTCTGAATAAAGATGTAGATATTACAATAGACAACGGGAGCGTAGTGGATTATTATGTCAACGATGGCACAATTCTCAGTGATGACACTGTTGCAAACTTTATCCTTGGCGCAGATGGCCCTGATGCTAACAGCCATTTACAAATTGTAGGAAACGGGCGTGATAATACTAATGTCAATATTAAAGATAAATTCTGGGAACAAAATCAAAATGCGCAAGTAAGCTTCTGGAACGGCGCATTCACTTACAGTTTTGATACTGCAGGCATTGTTGATAACATGACTTTCCACAATTCAGACATTATGTTTGGTAATCTGGTTGAAGGCACATCCCCAAGCGGCTATGTTTCTAACAACGGAGATATTTCGCTCAGCAATTCAAGCCTTGAACTGCTCAATAAAGAAGCCGGTGATATTTATAACTTCAACAGACTTGTATCTATTGATGAATCAGCACAATATCCGCAATTTAGAAACAAAATCAGCCTTGATGTTAACCTTTTCAACAATGAAAACATCGGCATAACTCCTTACGGTGATAAAATCGTTGTCGGGTCAGGCAGTACAGGTATTTTACATTTGGATAAACTCTTTATCACAGATGACAACGGCCGTATGACACAAGACGGACATAAAATTCAAATTATTGACGATGCTGCCGGGGTTACGGGAAACACACTCCAGCTTGCAACACAAGACGGCGTTGAACTTTTAAGCTGGGCTACAAATATTTATAAATATGGTATTGATTCAGCAACTACTGAACGTGAGGCTGACAGTATACTAATTTCTCCGGACGCTCCGTCTTCCAGCGACACCCTGCGGGATTTGAATATCTATAATAGCAAAAATAACAACAACAGCAGAGGTTTCTCTTTCGTTGTTAATGATTTGGATAATACGAATACTTATAACATTTACAGAGATTTAGATGCTACCAATGAGGGAAATTTCACTATTCTCGGAAAAGTTCTTGACGACGGCTCCAAAAGTGTCCTATCAGGCAAGTTGGAAGATTTGCTGCTTGATAAAGGTTCTGTAAAAAACAGACTCGTAGATAACGGGGACGGCACATACACTTATTTGAATGCCGACGGCAACACTAAGGATAGAACATTTAGTTCTCAATATGTAACTGATACTGCGGATGGCGGCAAAATTATCAGTGTTGAGGCTATGGCAGACGGTGATACAAACGGTTCATTCTTTGAACTCACAAACCAAAACTCAACAGACCTTGAAATTTCTGATGTAACAATAAGAGATGCAATGCGTTATCAAAATGATGCTATAAATGGCGGTTCTGTTATCTATTCAAACAGTGCAGAGGCTAGAGTTACTCTCCAGAATGTTGATATGATAAATAACCAATCATATGGCAACGGCGGTGCTATCAATAACGTTCAAAGTTACGTAGGCACATCTCAAGGCGGCGCTGAATCTCCGTCAGCAAAAGAACAATTTACAATTTTAGGCGGTAATTTCTCTGGTAACAAATCAGAAACAGGTCTTGGCGGCGCTATTTATACAGCATCCAATATGTACATTAAAGATGCAGAATTCAGTCAAAATGGAAACTTTAATACACATTATATTAATGGTACTGTTAAAAATAACGATATTTATCTTGCAAATGGCAGCACTGTCACTTTCGATGTTACTAATACGGGCTATTCGCATAAATGGCTTGACGGAGGTCTTGCCGGCGAAGAAGGTACAACATTTGACAAAATCGGTGCTGGCACATTACACCTTGATGGCAGCAACGAAGATATGCTCGGACTTCTTAAAATTTCGGAAGGTGAAGTCTACTATTTAGCTGATAGTACTAGTGATACATTTATTGGCGGTTCTGTTTATATTGCAAAAGATGCAAAATTAACCATGTCAAATAATGCTAGTTTTACAGCAACTATTAATAACCTTTCCGGTGAAGAAGGTGCTCTTGTCTATAAAGAACAAAACGGCAGTATTATATTGAAAGGCGACAACAGCAATTATAACGGCAAGTTGGATATCCATTACGGTAGTGTTGATTTCTCTAACGAAAATGGAAATACTTATATATCAGGAGTTACTGATATTAGCAATGCCAATGCAAGATTAAATTATACTACAGTTCAGGATGCTACACTTTCTAATGTTTTAGGTACCGGCTCCTTAAATAAAAACGGTTCAGGTAATCTTGAGTTTAATTATTTGACAGACAGCGGTGTAAAATTCAGCGGTACCGCAAACGCAAACGAGGGTACTTTGACGGTTAATGCTGCTAAAGACGCCGCAGACGATAACGCATTTGATTTCAAAATGATAGCAAATGGCGGTAACATTGTTTACAATGCTATTGCAGGACAAACTTACACTATTAATAACAATTCAAATATTTCTTTCGCCGACGGAGTAAATACAGGTTCTGTCACATTTAACGGCGGAACTTATGAACTGGGAAGTTCACTTGCCGGCCAGGCCGGGGATAAAGAAGTTATCTTTGACGGAGGAAGCACTATTTACCTGACAACTACCGATTACAATACCGGTAAGTTTACGGTCAAAGATGCACTGATTGATGTTGCGGATAATGCTTTTAATACTTATACATTTGATAACCTGAATGCTGAAGAGGGTTCAGAATTAAGTGTTGATTTGGCATTTGATACTGCAAACGGTCATCAGGCAGATAAAATTATTTCTACAAACGGTTCCGGAACCTTGACTCTGACAACATTAAATTTGAGAGATGTATTCTATGATGACGGTTTGACAACTCCGCCTGATTCAGTTGAATTTGAAATCCTCGGCGGCGGGCTGAAATTAGGTGATTTGTCACTTAAAGATTGGGCTACCGATGTTTACCACTATACAGTAACAACTGATGCTGATAAGCAGTCTGTTATCCTCACTGCTGACGATATCGCCAATGAGCTGTCATTAGGTGCTCAAAACGTAAAAGATAATGATATAAGAGGGTTCCAGTTCCTAAAAGAGGATGAATACGTAATCGGCAATCACCTCGGACAAACCGCAGACGGTATCTTCACTGTTCAAGGTATTCAAAATGCTGACGGCTCTATTACTTCACACATAAAAGGTGATAACCGGTATTCAATGTTCGATGTAGTTAATGACAATACTGACCTCAGAATTAATGATGTCGAAATTTCACAGGCAAATAAAGATGGAAACGGTTCTGTATTAAGTCACACTTCAGATTCAACCGCAACAATTACAAACGCCAATATTCATGATAATAATTCAACCGGTAAAGGCGGCGCGATTTATGTGAATTCCGGTACTTTAAACCTTGAAGACGTTACTTTTGCAAATAACAACCACGGTGACGGCGCTAATGATATTTATATTGAGGGCGGCAACACTCAGGTTAACTACATTGCAACAAACGACAGCAAAAATTCTATCACAAGCGGTATCGCAGGTTCAGGTATTTTGAATAAAACAGGTGACAGTGAACTTACTATTTCCGGCAGTAATGAGAATTTCACCGGTAATCTAGTGGTTTCATCAGGAACATTGAATTTCGAGCAAAATTCTTCAAATGATACATATATCAAAGGTACAACTACTATCGCTAATGCTGCAGATGTTGTAATAAATACTGATATGTCAGAGATTACAACAGGAGCATTTGTTGGCGGCGAAAATTCAGCAATCACTAAAAACGGTGATTTTGATATGACACTGTCAGGCGATAATTCGCAGTTCAAAGGTACAGCAAACATCAACGCCGGTAATATTATCTGGAATACTGACGATACAACTTTCTTTGGCGGAAAGACAAATCTTGCAGCCGATACTGGTATTGTTATCGAGGGCTCTAAAAACGCTCAGTTAACAAATATCTCAGGTGCAGGTACAATCGGAAAAGATAATTCAGGTACACTTGTTCTATATGGCGATAACTCAAACTTCAACGGTAATCTGGCGGTTAACCAGGGGGTTCTTGCAGTTGCCGCAGGAACTGAATTCGGTAATCTTCAAACTGGTGCATTTGCCGGCGGTACTTCTATCAATCTCCAAAATACTGCCGCTGTTGAAAATGCAGATGGCAGCTGGACTACTAATCCAAATCCTGCAAGTATAGAAAACCTTAACTTTGAAACCCTGCTGCTTGACGGCGATGTTAACCTCTATCTTGATGTTGACTTAGCAAATGAACAGGCTGATAAAATTACTGCAAATAATGTTACCGTCAATAACAACGGACACCTTGTAATAGGGCCTGGCGGTATCAACCTTGTAAGTGATGCACTTGTTAGAGATGTTTCTACCCAAATTGTTTCCGGTAATATTGCTCAGTACGTAATGCTTGACGATGCTGCCAGAACTGCTATGGGTCCGATTCAGAAATATATGGTTGATTATGCAAACGGTTACTTGAGTTTTGCAGCGCAGGGCGGCTCAACTCCGTCATACAGTGATGTTAACCCGGGTATTATGGCCTCTCCTGTTGCGGCTCAACTAGGCGGATATCTTGTACAGCTGCATTCCTACGATGAGGCTTTCCGTAATATGGATATGTATATGCTGATGACAAAAGAACAGCGTCAGGCTATGAAAATGAAAAACAAAATTGCGTCAGCAGCTAAAAATTCTAATATAGTATTTGACCCGACAGTTTCCCGTTATGAAAATAAATCAGGATGGTTCAGACCTTATGCAACATTTGAAAGCGTTTCACTAGACAATGGCCCAAAAGTTTCAAACGTAGCTTACGGTTCATTCTTCGGTGCTGAATCTGAAATGTATGATCTTGGTCATGGCTGGGATGGTATCTGGAGCGTCTATGGCGGTTACAACGGCTCTCATCAGGCTTATGACGGAATTGGTATCTACCAGAACGGCGGGACTCTCGGTGTTGTTGGTATGGCTTATAAAGGCAACTTCTTTACCGGTTTAACTGCAAATACAGGCGCAAGTGTAGGTGAGGCTCAAACCGGTTTTGGTCAGGATAACTTCACTATGCTGATGGCGGGTGTCGCATCTAAATCAGGATACAATATTGAACTTGCTGATGGTAAACTAATCATCCAGCCAAACTTCACAATGTCTTATTCATTTGTTAATACATTTG
Organism: Candidatus Gastranaerophilales bacterium; assembly: GCA_944324035.1. GTDB lineage: Bacteria > Cyanobacteriota > Vampirovibrionia > Gastranaerophilales > Gastranaerophilaceae > UBA1221. The sequence continues at coordinate 22,611 of CALUUU010000002.1, read as the reverse complement.
ATTACCATAGTGCGGCAGGCGTTTCTATCAGTTCTGACCCGCTGCACGCTATCCATCTTGAACCGGGAATTAAGTTAATCGGCAACCTGAAAAACGGATGGCAGCCGTACGGCAGTGTAAGTATGATTTGGAATATAATGGATAACACACAATTTATGGCTAATCAGGTATCCCTCCCTGAATTAAGCGTTAAACCGTTTGTAAAATACGGTGTAGGCGTAAGAAAATCATGGGGTGAAAGATTTACCGGCTTCTTCCAGACATATATTACAAACGGCGGCAGAAACGGTGTGGGCTTGCAATTAGGCTTCCGCTGGAGGCTCCGAAACAAATCGTCAAATAAAAAGATAACCAGACAAACACCACAAAATAAAAAAGTTATAAAATCAATGAAATAAAACAGTTAAAAGCCGGTTAAAATCACCGGCTTTTTAATTATAAATATCATCATAAAATGTTCAGTAATTGTATAAAGTATTCGGCGGTCTAAGACAAAAGAAAAAGCTATGTACTTTGAGGTGCATAGCTGTTGATTAGGGATATGTGTATCTTAGTTTCTAAGGAGTATAGGATTATATTATCAGACCAGATTTAAAATGAAATCATACATTTTTATGATGTTTTATAAATTTCAGCTGCCATCCAAAATAAAACACCCAATAAAAAAGCCGCCCGAGGCGGCCTATCTCAATGTGTAAAAGGTTAGTGTGTGTAGGAGAAAATAAAGAAAATGGTTATATTATATTCATGCCACATAACTAACTCTTTATAACATATATTTTATATATCTGTTACATATCTTAATAATATAAATATTATTTCTTTTGTTGCAATATTGCTTCAAATAACAAGTATAAATCATTCTTTCGGAATTGATTCAACCGGACTTTCCAAATTTAAGTCAATATATTTAAATATATTCAAAACTATGCCGGGGGCAAAATAGTAATTGTTATTTGTCGGGGTAATTTTCAGCATGCTTTTATTTAGCCCGAAATAAACAACAGTTGCAAGGAACTCTTTACCTGCAGCTTTGAATAAAATATATCCCGTTTTCGACTGCATTTCTTTTATTTCGAACCGATTAGCGCTTATACTTGCAAGTGTCAGGTAAAATAGTTTTTCTGCCGGTATATAATAGGTTTTTGTACAGTTATCATATGAAACAGTCTGCGGAATTGTAAGCTGTGACTCCGGAATTTCATCACATTGTGCAGGAAGCGTCAGCAAAACCGTACATAATAAAATAACTGATGTTAATAAAATTTTTAAATTTATTCTTTCCATGATCCACCTGTAGTTATATCTATAACAAGAGGAATTCTTAACGGCTGGTTAAGTTCCATTGAACTTTTTACAAGTTCTTTTACCTTCTCAAGCTCTTTATTTAAAGTTTCAACAACAAGTTCATCGTGAACCTGTAAAATCATTTTTGACTTAAGATTGTTCTCTTTTAGTTTTTTTGAAAAATCAATCATTGCAATTTTCATTAAATCTGCTGCCGTACCTTGAAGCGGCTGATTAATTGCCGCGCGTTTTGCGAATTCCCTTATCATAACGTTAGGGCTTTCAAGCTCGGCTTTCAGATATCTTCTGCGTCCGAAAAGGGTTTCTACATATCCGCGCCGCAAGACTTCTTCTACGGTTGCTTCCATATATAATTTTATATTAGGATAAGTTGCAAAATATTTATTTATAAATTCCTCAGCTTCGGCATTGCTTATACCTACAGCTTTAGCAAGCCCGTACTTGCTTTGACCGTATATTATCCCGAAGTTGACAGCTTTTGCCTTGTATCGCATTTCTTTGGTAACATGCTCTATCGGAACTTCAAAGACTTTTGAAGCTGTCAGAGTGTGTACATCAATGTTATTATTAAACGCTTCTATAAGGTGCGGATCCTTTGAAATATGCGCAAGCAATCTTAATTCAATTTGAGAGTAATCTGCAGACAATAAAACCGAATTTTCTCTGTCTTTCGGGATGAATGCAGCCCGGATTTTGTTGCCGTCCTCTGTTCTTGCAGGAATATTCTGTAAGTTTGGATTTGAAGAGGACAGTCTGCCAGTTGTGGTAACTGTTTGATTGTAAGTCGTGTGAATACGGTTATCTTTACGGCTTATCAAAGTAGGCAGAGCGTCTGTGTATGTTGATTTCAGTTTAGCAAATTTTCTGTAATCAAGAAGTTTTTGCGCTATTTCATATTCTCCCGCAAGTTCTTCGAGAACTTCCGCTCCTGTAGATTTTTTACGTTTTTTTGTTTTTAATCCTAATTTGTCAAATAGAACTTCGCCTACTTGTTTTGGTGAATTGATATTAAATTCGCATCCGGCAAGTTCGTATATTTCCTGTTCAAGTTTTTCAAGACTTTCCTCCATGGAAGCAGAAAGGTTGTCAAGATATTGTGTATCTATTGAAACCCCGTTATATTCCATTTCTGCCAAAACCTTTGAAACAGGAAGTTCAATTTCGTTCAGTACTTTTAGTTCTTCCGGAGCCAGGTTTTTGTTCCAATAATCAGTTAAATCAAGAATAGTTGCAATTTCGTCGCATACACACATTAATACTTTATTTATATCTGCATTTTCAATGTGAACTTTGTTTTTCTTTATGTCTTCAAAACTTGCATACTCGCATACTGCGTGATTGAGGTTTTCCATTGCCTGAATTTCTATGTCATGTTTTCTTGCAGGGTTTTTTATGTAGCTTGCAAGCATAACATCAAAATAAACTCCCTTAAGCTTTATTCCGTTTGATCTTAGTGTACTGTATTCAACTTTGACATCATAAGTAGTTTTTTTGATGTTTTCATTTTCAAAAACAGGTTTTAAACCGGCCATAACATTTTTAATATTGAGTTGTTTCTCTAACGTTGAGTGGTTGAGCGGGATATAAAAAGTTTGGGCTGCCGTATTTTTATCCGGTCTATACCCGATTGCAATGCCTGTTACATAACTTTCCACCGCATTTCTTATGTAGGCTTTTATGTTAAAAGAGATAAGTTCTTGTTTTTTTAGTTCGTCACATAAGTTTTCAAAATCAGTATTATCTGTGATAAGTTTATAATTAAATCCTATTTCATTTTTGTTTATTTCTGCGTGCACAGCATCTGCAAATAAGCCAAGCTGAATTTGATTTTGCTGAGAGGTTTGTGAATGTTGATTTTGTCTGCTGACATCAATTTTAACGGGCTCAATCTCCGGATTAAATGAGGTGAGAATTGAATTTATGTTTTTGATAAATCCGTAAAACTGCATAGCAGTCAAGAATTCTGTTACCTTTGATATATCTGGAAGCTCAACCTTTGTTTTATCAAAATCAAAGTCTACATCAAGATTTCTTACAATTGTTGCAAGAAAGTAGCTTAGTTTCGCATCTTCTACACCGGTTTGAATTTTTGTTCTTATTGAGTTTTGTTTAATTTCATCGGAATGAGCAATGACATTATCGAGATTTCCGAATTCTTTTAAAAGCGCCTGGGCAGTTTTTTCGCCTATGCCGCGTATTCCGGGAATACAGTCAGAAGTATCTCCTCTTAATGCCTTGTAATCAATAATCTGATTAGGGTAAACGCCCAATTTTTCAAAGACCGCATTCCAATCATATTCCTTCAATTCACCTTTTGAAGGGATAATAACTTTCACGCAGCCTTCTTTATCAATAAGCTGAAATGCATCCTGATCGCCTGTAAGGATTAAAACTTTATGTCCGAGTTCACAAGCTTCCCTTGAGATTGTTCCTATGACGTCGTCTGCCTCATAGCCTTCTTTTGTGTATATAGGGATATTAAATGCTTTTAAACCATCATATATCAAGTCCATCTGGGAACGCATTGTATCAGGCATCTGTTCTCTGTTGCTTTTGTAATTTTCGTATTTTTCAACACGAAAAGTATGATGGCTCACGTCAAAAGTCACGGCAATTGCATCTGTTTTTATTTTCTGGTTTTTAAGCAAATCAAAAATAGCCTTAAAAAAACCGTATACAGCCCAGGTAGGCTGTCCGTCGGATGTTTTCATCCCCGTTCTTTCGAGTGCATAATACTGTCTGAAAGCAAGTGCGTGTCCGTCAATTAAGATTAATGTTTTACTATTCCCCATAAGAATATTTTTTCACAAAAAACGCTTTTTATCAAGGATTGTTACATATAGTGAAAAATCTTTATCCTTGATACACAAATTCGATTAATATACTACCCGCTTGAGAATATTTCCGTTATCATCGTAAAAATTTTCACCAATCAGGTTATTATTACTATCGTAAAAATCTTCTTTAATTTTTATTTTCTTTGACTTGTCAATATGACCTACTGCTTTAATTTTACCTTCTGCTGAAATCCAAGATATTTTTGTTATTTTTTTATCTGTACCATATTCTTGCCGCAAGAATTGTAATTCTCCATTATTTCCGTAGTTCCAAATATTATTATCTATTTTTTTAGTTATGTTGATAATTTTATTACCTTGGGAATATGTTACACTAATCTTCTCTGGTCTAAATGTGTTTAGTAGTACCTCTTCGTCACTGTTAAATAATACCAAATATTTGTCGCTCATTATAGAATCCAGTTTTCCATGCGCATTACGTGTTATGCACCATTGAACACCGTCTTTGTTTATTATTGACAGCCCCGGTTCTGTTGCCATAGCTTTTAATTCGTCCAGATTTTCCGGAAGTTTCGGGATATCTATATGCAGAGGTGCAGTAACTTCCGGGATTGTTCTGTCAAGCTGGGCGTTAATTTTTGCACACAATTGCTCACATTCTTCTGATGTCATTTTAGCGGCATTTTTAGTTTCTTCTGCAGAAACAATTTCTGCGGCTTCTGTTTGAGATTTTATTTCTCCCGCCGCATCATTTGCCTTGTTGGCGGAAGTTTCTGTTGTATGAGTAATTTCATCTGCAATATCATCCAATTTCCCGCTCATTTCATCAGCAACTTCTCCTGACTTCTTTTCTGCGCCGCCAAGAAATTTTTGTAAACCTTTTCCGAGATGTCCGCCTCGCCCCAATATACCAAGAGATATTAAAACTGCTGCCGCTCCCAAACCTATACTCCAGTTTCTAACTGTATGATTTTCAGATTTTTCAGATTGACTATCCTGCTTTACAGGCTCCTGAAGAGGATTACTCTGAGTTAATCCGGAAGAAGTCTGCTGCGCAGCCTCTTGGGCAATTTGCTGCATACTCTGATTGTTTTTAAATTTGTTTAATAATGCTGGTTCTGATGTAAAATTCAATAATTTTAAGACAGTCATATTTTCCCTATTACCTGCTAATATTTATATAAAAGCAGAAATATAGTAATTTTTGTTAAATTTATATTTGAATTTGTAGAAATATTAAGAGAACCCCTTACTTGTAAGAGGTTCCCTGTTTCTGTTTATATATATTATGCAGAAATTTCTTTGCTGTCTTCTTTTTTAGGAAGCGGTATTAATTCCGCACATTTTCTGTTTTTAACCATATCTGCTGTTATGACAATCTTATCAGAGTGTTCTTTTGACGGAACATCATACATAACATCAAGCATGATTTCTTCAACAATTGAGCGGAGCGCTCTGGCACCGGTTTTACGTTTTAGAGCTTCCTGCGCTATTAAATCAATTGCATCAGGTTCAAATTCCAAATCAACGCCATCCATTTCAAGCAGACATTTATACTGCTTCAACACCGCATTTTTTGGTTCCGTCAAAATCATCTTTAATGTTTTTTCATTCAACGGATCAAGTACGGCATATGTCGGAATTCTGCCGATAAATTCAGGGATTAAACCAAATTTCAGCAAATCTTCCGGCTGAAGTTTTTTGAGCATTTTTGCAGCATTGGCATCTTTTTCTGCCTGTGACATAGCTGCTTTAGCGCCAAAACCAACGGTTGAGCCTACATCAGCACGTCTTTCAATGATTTTTTCCAAACCTACGAATGCACCGCCGACAATGAATAAGATGTTGCTTGTATCAACTTCTATAAATTCCTGATGAGGATGTTTCCTTCCTCCTTGCGGCGGAACATGCGCAACAGTTCCTTCAATCATTTTTAATAACGCCTGCTGAACGCCTTCACCTGATACATCTCTTGTGATAGATGTATTTTCGGATTTTCTTGAAATTTTATCAATTTCATCAATGTAGATAATACCGCGTTCGGCTTTTGCAGAGTCAAAATCAGCATTTTGATAAAGTCTTAAAAGAATATTTTCGACATCATCACCAACATAACCTGCTTCGGTTAATGTAGTTGCGTCTGCTACTGCAAAAGGTACATCAAGCATTTTGGCAAGAGTCTGGGCAAGTAAAGTCTTACCTGAACCGGTCGGTCCTACAAGCAATATGTTTGATTTTTGAATTTCTACATTATTTTTTAAATCAGCACTTTTATTGTGTTTTAAACGTTTGTAATGGTTGTACACAGCAACAGCAAGGACTTTTTTTGCATCGTCCTGGCCTATAATATACTGGTCAAGATAAGCTTTGATTTCATGAGGTTTCGGAATAGGTTTTTCATCCTTTTTCTCCTCAGAGCCTTCGCCGCCCTCTTTATCTTTGTTTTCAAAAAATTCTTCATCAAGAATTTCATTACAAAGTTCTACACATTCATCGCAGATATATACTTCCGGCCCGGCAATTAGTTTCTTTACCTGGTCTTGCGACTTCCCGCAAAAGGAACATTTTAATCTGCTGTCATCATGCTTTGGCATAATATCAATTTCTCCTGTTTTGAAATCCTACTTGATAGCATCTCTTGATACAACTTTATCAATCATACCATATTCTAAGGCTTCTGCCGGAGTCATGATATAATCACGATCTGTATCTTTTTCAATCTTTTTCAAAGACTGACCTGTGTTAGAAGCAAGGATTTCGTTTAACGATTTTTTAATTCGAATAATTTCAGCCGCCTGAATTTCAATATCAGTAGCCTGACCTTGTGCTCCGCCTAACGGCTGGTGAATAAGAACTCGGGAATGAGGAAGAGCCATTCTCTTACCTTTTGCACCTGAGGACAACAAAAACGCACCCATAGAAGCTGCCTGACCCAAACAAATAGTTGATACATCAGCTCTTATGTGCTGCATTGTGTCGTAAATTGCAAAACCTGCAGTAACACTTCCGCCAGGACTGTTTATGTATAACATAATATCCTTTTCAGGATTTTCGCTGTCTAATAACAGCAATTGTGCTACTACCAAATTTGCAACCATATCATCAATAGGAGTGCCCAGAAAGATAATTCTTTCTCTTAACAATCTTGAAAAGATATCAAACGAGCGTTCTCCTCTGCTTGATTGCTCTATTACGACAGGTACAAAACTCATATTTATTTTCCCTTTCTTATTTCATTATACGAATGTTATTATTTTTCTTCAACTTTTTCTTTCTTTTCTTTCTTCTTTTTAGGCGCAACAATTTTCACATTATTGTTTGCAAGAAGAAAATCTCTAACCTTATCATTCATTGCCTGCTGGGATAATGATGACAATATTTCAGGATTTTTGCCTATTTGTTTGTACAAATCCTGCTGGGATATTCTGTATGCAGCGCTTAGTTCTGCAAACTTCTTATCCAAATCTGTTCTTTCAAGTTTCAAATCTTCAACTTTTGCAATTTTATCTATTACAAGTGAGTTTTTAATTCTTATTTTTGCATCGTCGTGGATATTTTTTAGAAGTTCATTTTCATCCTGGGCTTTTGTAATCATTTCCCAGCTTATTCCCTGTGCCGCCAGTCTGTTTTTGTATTCTGCAGTAAGAGATTGAGCTTCTCTTTCAATCATGGATTCAGGAATTTCCACGCTTGCATTTTCTATAACTTTTTTGAATACTTCATTTTCAGAATTGTTTTTGTTTGTATTTTCTCTTGCTTCTTCCAAATATTTTTGAATATCAGCTTTTAATTCATCAACTGTTTTGAAAGGGCCTGTTTTTTGGACAAATTCGTCTGTTAATTCAGGAATAACTCTTTCGCTGATTTCATTGATTTTGATTTTGAAAGTTGCTTTCTGGCCTTTCAATGTTTCATCGTGGTAATCTTCCGGGAAAGTAACTTCGATATCAAATTCCTCATTCAGATTCTTGCCGGCAAGCTGTTCGGCAAATCCAGGTATAAAGTTTGAATGAGCCAAATCAAGCGGATAATTTTTACCTTCTCCGCCTTTGATTTTCTCGCCGTTTACGTAACCGTCAAAATCAATTTTAACTATATCTGTATCTTTAGTTGCTCTGTCAGTAATAATTTTTGTTTCAGCGTGCTGGTTTCTTAAAGCATCAAGAGCCTTGTCCATTGAATCTTCTGCAACCGGGGAATCTTCAACTTCAACTGTTAAACCTTTGTATTCACCTAAAGTCACTTCCGGTCTTGTTTCAACTTTTGCTGTTACTTTTAAGTCTTCGCCCACAGTATAGTTGTAAGATGTAATATAAGGCTGTGTAATTACATCAAGTTTATTTTCGTCTATAGCCTGGCTTAATACTCTTGGCATCAAACCTTCAAGAGCTTCCTGCTTAATTCGTTCTACCCCTACGTGTCTTTCTACAACCTGCCTTGGAGCTTTTCCCTTTCTGAAGCCATCTATATTTACATATTGTGAAATTCTTTTAACTGCCTGATTGTAAGCATCAGCTGCTTCTTTTGCCGGGACTGTGATGTCTAATTTTACTACATTCTCTTTTTCATTTTCTAGTGTAACTTGCATAAATACTTTCCTTTACAATTTTTGTATATTATCTTATCAAATTATATCCTAAAAAAGAATTTGTGCAAGTCCACTAAAGGTAGTAAATATCTTGCTTACGGGTTTTGTTTATGCTAGATTTATTTTATGGTCAGATTAATTAATAAAGATAATGTTATAGTTATTAAAAAAGCCATTAGCGGTTATATGCAGCTGCAAAAGTATTTTACGCATATCGTGGAAATTAATAACAAAAATATAGAACCTTGTATTTATGTAATGTGGCATGCGGATCAGTTTTGCATATATGGGATACAAAATAAAGGTAATTTGAATGTTTTAATCAGTAATTCCCTTGACGGCGATATTGTTGCATATGCGGTTGAAGGGCTGGGTTTTAAAACCGTACGCGGATCTGCAGGCAAACGCGGGGCTATAGAAAGCAGCCTCCAAATGGCAGAGTGGCTTAATAAAGGCGGGTGCGTTGCACTTATGGTTGACGGGCCTCACGGGCCTTTGCATACGGTGAAAAACGGTGCAGTAAGACTTGCGAAAATGTCAGGCGCTCCAATTGTACCAATGGGCTGGTACTGTAAACAGTGGAATTTCGTAAATCTCCCTTCCTGGGATAAAATGACTGCTCCTTTCGGTGATTGTAAAATACTGAATCTTTACGGTGATCCTATTTATGTGCCAAAAGATTTGCCGCAGGAAAAAGAAGCTGATATAAGAATGCAAATTAAAGAAGCCTTGGAAAATATTCAAAAAAGACTTCCTGATGAATACAAGGAGGCAAAAAAGAATAAACTATGGGACAAGCTCAAAAAATAAAGATTTCAGCCCTTCAGATGTCATCCGTAACAGGGGATAAAAAAGCAAATTTCAAGCTGGTTGAAAATATTGTTGCACGTGAACTTGAGAAAAATACAGATTTTCTTGTTCTGCCTGAGGTATGGACTGTAGGATGGTCTTGCGACGATTTTTTATCTTCTGCCGAAACTTTAGATAACAGTGATACAATAAAACTTTTATCCTCTATTGCAAAAGATTATAATGTAAATATTCTTGGCGGAAGTTTTATTTTGAAAAGTGATGACGGAAAATATTACAACACTTGTCCTGTGATTAACCGCAAGGGTGAACTTATTGCAATGTATTCCAAAATGCACTTGTATTCTTACTGCGGCTGTAATGAAGGCAGTTACATTACGCCGGGTAAAACGCCAGTAATGGTAAATATCGACGGGGTAAAAATCGGCCTTACTATTTGTTATGACATAAGATTTCCTGAAATCTTCCGTGCATACAGAGAATCAGGAGCGGATTTACTTGTTAATATGGCTGCCTGGGGGATTTCAAAACCTATTCCCTGGGAAGTACTCACACGGGCGCGAGCAATTGAAAATCAGGCTTATATGGTAGCCTTAACCCAATCGGGACAAATCAAAGGGGATGAATGGAATATAGGACATTCCAGAATTATTGATTATCTTGGTGAAACTGCTGCTGAAATTAAAGACCAAAAGCAGGGGTTTATGACTTGCGAAATAAATTTTAATGATATGTATGCGTACAGAAATTCTTGTACTATACTAAAAGATATTCAAAAATGTTATGAGGTTATATGTGTATGAAAAAAATATTACTGACTGGGCTGACTATTTTACTTGCAACCTTTGCGTTTCCGGCCTTTGCAGCTGACAGTATTAATAAGGTTATTGCCGAGTCAAATATAAATAAAAGTGCAATTTCTATTTCCGTAAAGGATTTAAAAACAGGCAAAACTGTTTTTGCACTACACGAAAATAAACCAGTTAATCCTGCTTCGACCCAAAAACTCGTAACTTCTGCAGCCTCTTTAAATATGCTTGGACAAGATTATAAATTTGAAACAAAATTGTATAAATCAACTAATAATGAATTATTTTTGAAACTAGGTGCTGATCCTTACTTTTCAACAGGTGATTTAAAGGCTTTATTTAATGCGGCAAAAGCAAAGAATGTCCTTACTCCTAAAATGGTTTATATAGATGATTATATTCTTGATTCTGTTAACTGGGGTGAAGGCTGGCAGTGGGATGATGAACTAAATCCTCTTATGCCTAAGTTCGGTCCTTATAACCTTGATAGAAATCTTATTAATATCATAGTTGCACCAACAAGCCCCGGTGCTCCGGCTAACGTATATCCGGAAGTATTTTACCCTATTGGATTTATGAATTTGGTCACTACCGGTAAAACTAATACAGTTAAAGTTGTACATAATACTAATCTGCCTGCCGGGATGCTGCAAATTGAAGGTACTGTTCAAAAGCTTACAAAAGTGACTATACCGGTACCAAACATGAAGCGATATTTCAGATTGAGGCTGGAAGATTCTGTTAGTAATGCGAAAATAGAATACTACGGACAAATTGCAGAAAAAAAACTTCCCGAAAAAAATATTTATTTAATAAAATCTATAAGTCACCCATTAAAAACTGCAATGATTGATATATTGCAAAACAGTAATAATATGGCTGCAGAAACTGTTTTTAAAATTGCCGGCGGCAAGTTTGTGAAGAATACCGGCTCAATTGATTCTGCCATAAAAATGTTTAATGATTTTTGCTCAAAACAAGAATTGAAAGTTGAGGATATAAAAATAGTTGACGGAAGCGGGGTGTCAAAAAATAATTTAATGACAGCGGATTTTATGACTTCTTTCCTTGTTGCAGAAGCTAAATTGGATAACTTTGAGGTGTTTAAATCCGCGATGGCTTCCCCGGGGAGTGGTACATTAGAAAACAGAATGCTTTATTTTAAAGATAATTTAAAAGCAAAAACTGGTACTCTTACTAATATCAGTGCTATAGCAGGTTATATAAAAACCCAAAAAGGCAGAAACTTGGCGTTTGATATTATGATTAACGACCCAAAAGTAAAACAGGCAGATAAGAGAATGCTTGAAGAATATATCCTGCGTTCTATATTTGCTAATTATTAGAGAGTAAAGACAAAAAATAAAATGTTATATAAAACCGCTTGCAATTTTTTATAGATGTGTTATAGTATTATTGCTGATAAGGGTTTATAGATTTTAAACTATCTATATTCGGCGTTACACCCTTAATTGTGAAGGAAAGAGATACTCTGAAAGATTGATGAGTCCTGAAGAATTTAATTACAAATATATAAAAGACCATGCCAGTGCGGGAAGCTGGCGTAGAGGCTATGAATATCATCTCAAAGATATGGTTTTCGATACATATCCTGAGAAAAACTTTTATATGGGAAAAGTTAAAGGAAATTTTCAGGATCACTACAACACAGATTTAATTTTTAAGAAAAATAAAGTGGAAGCGCGCTGTAACTGTCCTTTAAAAGAAGAGTGGTGCAAGCATGCTGTTGCTGTCGGCTTAAAAGCAATAGATGAGCATGCCTATGAAGACTGGTTAGAAACAAAATTCGGAATTGAGCCGAATTTTCCTGATGAAAATACTGCTCTTACTGAACCCCCGGCCGGAAGTTATATCTTCCATTTTAATCCGAAAAGAAAAGCTAATTTCTTCTCAATTCTTGTCCGCTCCCGTGAAACAGGGAAAATCGTACGGCAGATTGAAAATATCCTTCGCGCACTGATTGAAGCTCAAAAACAAAATCCTGATTTCGAATTGAATAATTCCCAAAAAGTTGAGATTGAAATTTTTAAACAGCTCCTTTTGATTTCCAGACAGGATAAAAAAGCCGGCTGGTACGATATTCCGATTACAAAATTCGGCCCGATGTTTTCACTTTTAAAAATGGCGGATGAAGTTCTGGATGAAAAAACAAAAGAAAGATTAAAATTTGTTGATGACGAGTGGAAACTCGTATTGAACGTAAATTCATCCCAGGGCGGAAGTATTTTGTTATCTTTGGAATGGAAACGACCTGATAAAGATGATGTATACCCTTTGGAAGAAGTCAGATATTTTTCACGTCATTTGAAATGGGGCAGGTATAAAAATATTATCTTCCCTACAAATATTGCAATGCAGTCTATTCCGCAAAACCTTCTGAAATCCTCATTTACTGATTTAAAGGATTCAGAAGGCGGTAAATTTATTTATGAAGAACTTCCAAAATTGCGTGAAGTTATGGATGTTAACATAGACGAAAGTATTTCAAAACTCATGCTTGAAGAACGTCCGCCTTTAAACATAGTTACTCTCGGTATAGATTACGATCAATCGCTTAAGGCAGAGCTGGAATTTGAATATGACGGGGTTAAAGTTCCGTTTTCAAAACAGACTGACAAGTCGCCTTATATTTCTGTTAAAAAGCAGGGTGAGGACTTTGTTTATTGGATAAAAAGGAACTTTAAACATGAACAGGATGCATATAATATGCTTCTGGCATGTAAATTTGTACCGATGCAGACAAATAATCTGGCTTTGGAAAAGGAAAATGCAATTGACTTCTATAACTATTATATAAAACAGGCCGGTGATGGCTGGAAATTCGTAGAAAAAGATGATATGAATTTCTTCAAACTTCTCGAAGATCCTTTTAGAATTTGCGCCAAAATAGACTTTTCCGAAGAATCACAGGATAGTTTTGAAATCCAGCTATATGGGCAGGCCGGTGATGAAATTGTTGATTTTGACGATATATACGATACTATCCAAAACGGCGAAAAGTATTTCAGAATAAGAAGCCTCGGTTTTGTAGAATTTCCTGCACAGGATATTTATTCTATGATGAGGGCTTTTAACTCATTTGATGTTTATAGAAATGACGAAAATAAGTTTATTGTAAAGACTTATCGTGCAGGTCTTTTGTCCGAACTTAAGAATTTGAATGTAGAACTTGTATTAAGCGACAGATTTAAAAAATTCTGGGAACAAATTTCTACGTTTTCTCCGGATGAAGATTTGGAATTGCCAAAAAATGCAACGGCTGAATTTCGTGAATATCAGCTTAAAGGATACGGCTGGTTATGGTTTTTGTATAAATACGGTTTAAATGGTATTCTGGCAGATGATATGGGGCTTGGCAAAACCCTGCAGGCTCTGACTGTTTTGCAAAAAGCAAAAGAGGTTGACGGCCCTATGCCGGCACTTGTTATATGTCCTACTACTGTTGTGTTTAACTGGGAAGCTGAAATCCAAAAATTTGCTCCGGAATTGAGCTGTTTAAAATTGTCCGGAGCCGACAGAAGAAGTCTATTTAAAGAAATTCCAAATTACGATGTTGTAATTACAAGTTATGCATTGATAAGACGTGATATAAACAAATTAAAGGATATAAATTTCAGGTATGTAATTCTCGATGAATCACAAAATATTAAAAATGCGATGTCACAAACAGCACAGGCCGTAAAAAATCTTACGGCGGTTCATAAACTGGCACTTTCCGGTACACCTATTGAAAATAAACTGGAAGAATTGTGGTCTGTGTTTGACTTTTTAATGCCGGGATTTTTGCTTTCAGCAGCAGAATTTAATGCCAGATATGTTAACCCTATTATGGAACGTCAGGACAAAACTGTAGAAAAACGTCTGAAACTTCAAATATATCCGTTTATTCTTCGCCGTATGAAGCGTGATGTTGCGAAAGATTTGCCGGATAAAGTTGAAAATATTGCATACTGTGAACTTACTGATGAACAAAAAGACTTTTATTTACAGGTGCTTGACAGTACAAAAGAAGAATTGTTTAAGAGTATTGAGCAAAACGGACTTGAAAAAAGCAGACTTTCTATATTCTCCGCTCTGCTCCGATTACGCCAAATATGCTGCCACCCACGGCTTTATGACAAAGAAAATGTTAAACATATTATGTCATCAGGCAAGTTTGAAAAACTTAAGGTTTTGCTTGAGGAAATTATTTCTGAAGGTCACAGAGTTTTGCTGTTCAGCCAGTTTGTAAATATGCTTGATATAATAAAAGCTTGGCTTGAACGCGAAGGGATTGACTATGAATACCTGACCGGTAAGACTAAAGACAGACAAACTGCAGTTGAAAGATTTAATAACAGTAATATACCTATTTTCCTAATCAGTTTGAAAGCCGGCGGTACAGGTTTAAATTTAACCGGGGCTGATTATGTAATTCATTACGACCCTTGGTGGAACCCTGCGGTTGAAGATCAGGCTACTGACCGTGCTTATCGTATCGGGCAGACTAAGAAGGTTTTCGTATACAGGCTTATTACAAAAAATACTGTTGAAGAAAAAATTCAAAAACTCAAAACTGTTAAGAGAAACCTTGTTGACAGCGTAATTTCCGTTGACAGAAATATTGTAAAATCACTTACAATGGATGATATCAGGGATATTTTCTCGGTTGACTAGTTCTCAGTTTAACTGTTTCAATCTTTAGAATGAATTGACAAATCATCTGTAAAATTATAAAATTAATTTACTGAAATAAGGAAAGCATGGGTGGAAATCCCGCACTGGTCCGCAGCCGTTATAGTCGGAATGCTTATCTCAGTTGGTTACACCTCGAGACAAGGAGAATAAATTATGGAAAAAACTTTGGGTAATGGGAGTTTAGCAGCTTTGGAATCCCCGCGTGCATTAAGCGGTATGTCTTTTGAAGCATACAATGAGCTGCAGACAAAAATTAACGAGGCTAACGTTAACCTCGTAGACAGTTATTTGAGAAAGCTTGATTGGAAAGTTAATGAAAATTCCAACATGTCTTATTCAATTCAGGGGCTGAACAATTATATCGCTTCTGAAATAAGCAAAAACTACTGGCTGAATAAGATTTATCCGGAACACGTTAAAAATGCCCACATTAACGGTGATATCCATATTCATGATTTGAATATCATATCTGTTTATTGCGTCGGGTGGGATTTAAAAGATTTATTAGTTGAAGGATTTAAAGGGGTTGCCGGTAAAATTGAAAGTGCTCCGGCAAAACATTTCAGAACAGCACTCGGGCAGATAGTGAACTTTATGTACACAATGCAGGGGGAAGCTGCCGGCGCACAGGCTTTTTCAAACTTCGATACACTTCTTGCGCCTTTTATAAGATATGATAATCTGACCTATGAACAGGTTAAACAGGCAATGCAGGAATTTGTTTTTAATATGAATGTTCCGACGCGTGTAGGTTTTCAAACTCCGTTTACAAATATAACTATGGATTTGACTGTTCCAAGTTACTATGCTGACCAGGCTGTTATAATCGGCGGAGAGTATCAGGAAGCAACTTATAAAGATTTTCAGCCTGAAATGGATATGTTAAATAAGGCTTTCTTTGAGATAATGATGGAAGGTGACAGTTCGGGAAGAGTGTTTACATTCCCTATTCCGACTTATAATATTACAAAGGATTTTGACTGGGATAATAAAAATCTGGAAGGTTTGTGGGAAATGTCTGCAAAATACGGCATTCCTTATTTCTCAAACTTCATAAATTCTGACATGTCGCCGGAAGATGCACGTTCTATGTGCTGCCGCTTAAGGATTGATAACAGAGAACTTGAATACAGGGGCGGAGGGTTGTTCGGCTCAAATCCTTTAACCGGTTCTGTCGGGGTTGTGACGGTTAATCTCCCGAAGCTTGCTGATGCGGCGCAAAATAAGTCAGAATTCTTTGAAAAGCTTTCAAAACAAATGGAAACAGCAAAAGAAAGTCTTGAGATTAAGCGTAAACTTCTGGAAGATTTGACAGATAAAGATTTATATCCTTATACAAAATTTTATTTAAGAGATATAAAAGCCAGGTTTGGTGTTTATTGGAAAAATCATTTTTCAACAATCGGGCTTATCGGCATGAACGAAGCCTGCTTGAACTTTTTGAATGACGGCATCGGGAGTTTTCGCGGTAAACAGTTTGCGCTGGAAGTTATGGATTTTATGAGAGCGAAAATCATTGAATTTCAAAAAGAAACAGGAAATAATTACAACCTCGAGGCAACTCCTGGTGAAGGAACTTCTTACAGGCTTGCGAAATTGGACAAAAAACATAAATATCCGTTCTTTACAAATTCAACCCAGCTTCCTGTAAATTATTCCGATGATATTTTTGAAGTGCTTGACCATCAGGACGAGCTTCAAACAAAATACACAGGCGGAACTGTTGTTCATATTTATGCCGGAGAGAGAATTTCAAATATTCAAACTATGAAAAATCTTGTGAAGAAAATATGTAATAATTATAAACTGCCTTATTTCACATTTTCTCCTACTTTCAGCACTTGCCCTAATCACGGATATGTCGCGGGTGAACATTTCACCTGTCCGGAGTGCGGTGCGGAATGCGAGGTGTATTCACGCGTTGTCGGGTATATAAGACCTGTAAAACAATGGAATAAAGGCAAAAAAATAGAGTTCAGCACAAGAAAAACATTTGAAATTGATGAAAAGATGGTTTGCAAATGCTGATAGGCGGACTCCAAAAAACATCGCTGCTGGACTATCCCGGGAAAATCAGTGCTATAGTATTTACCCAAGGCTGTAATTTCAGATGTCCGTATTGTCATAATCCGGAACTTTTAAAGGCAGATGGAAACACTCTTAACATGAGTGTTTCTACTGTTCTTGATTTTCTTAAAACAAGACGCGGCAAACTGGACGGTGTTGTAATTACCGGGGGAGAACCATGTTTGCATGCAGATTTACCGGAATTTATAAAGGAAATTAAGCAGCTTGGTTTCCTTGTGAAACTTGACACAAACGGAAGCTGCCCCGGCATGCTAGAAAGACTAATAAATGAAAATCTACTCGATTATATTGCAATGGATATAAAAGCACCACCCGACAAGTATCCGTTAATAGCCGGAGTTAAAACAGATGTCGAAAAAATACAACAAAGTGCAAAGCTTATTATGGAAAGTAAAATTGATTATGAATTCCGGACAACGGTTTTAAAATCCATGCTCAACTTTGAAGATTTTGAAAAGATAGGCTCTTTTATTAGAGGCGCCCGCAGATATTATTTGCAAAAATTTGTACCGTCAAAGGCACTGGATGAAAATTTGCTTACAAATTATGAAAACTATACGAATGATGAACTTATGAATATTTGTGAACTTTTGCGCTTGCATGTTAATTTTGTACATGTACGATAAGTTATGTTAATTTAAAGTTAAGATTTCTTAAAGAATTTAGATATATACTTCCTAATTTAAAATTATGGGGTACAATTAATTTATGACAAAAATAGAGGAACACTTATATTCTGACATCCCGCCAACGAAATTGAGGAATAAGGAGGAGAAATTTACACCGGCAAAAACAAGCCGTTTTTGGCTTATGGTTGCCAGTTTATTCTTCTTCAACATGGTTCAGAACAGATTTTACGCATTTAGATATAAAGGCGATGAAGGAGTTCTGGAAAAAGGTGTTCCTACCATTCTCTACGCTCCGCACAGCAACTGGTGGGACGGAAGTGTTTTGTATAATATAACACACAGAATTTTTCACAAAGAAATCCGTCTGATGATTGAGGAATTGAACAGGTTTCCGCTTCTTAGACGCGGGGGAGCATATTCTGTATGTAAAAAATCCCCGCAGTCTGCAATGAAAGCGCTGCAATATTCAGTTGATGTAGTTGGTGATTTAAAAAATATGCTGTGTATTTTCCCGCAGGGAATTATCAGACCGCCTCATTACAGACCTATGGTTTTTCAAACCGGGCTTGCTTATATAGCGCAAAAATCAGTTGCCAGATATGGGAAAATTAATCTTGTTCCGGTTGCTTTGGATTACTGTTTCTTCAGGGATAACAGACCGGAAGTTGTTGTAACTTTCGGTGAAAAATTAACTCTCACGAAAGAAAATATTATAAAAGACAGAAAAGAGCTTACACATTTGTTTGAGCGGGAAATGGTAAAAACATGCGACCGTCAGTTTGAAGACATTTCGCATGGTGATATTGAAGATTACAAAATTCTGTTTAAACAGCATCTTAAGTGGTACAGGCGTATTGAACAGCGTCTGAAAAGGATTGATATCCCGCCTGTTGCGGATGTATAAAGGAGATTGTTATGGATGAAAATTGTATTTTTTGTAAAATAATAAGAGGGGATTTTAATACAGAATTTGTTTATGAAAATGAACATCTTGTTGTTTTCAATGATATTAATCCCAAGGCTCCAGTACATATGCTTGTTGTTCCTCGTTTACATGTACCTTCGCTTAACGAGCTTGATGATAAAGAATTGCTGGGTGAACTGATGCTCGGCGTAAAAGAGGCTGCAAAAAGAGCCGGGTTAAAGTCTTACAGAACCCAGATTAACACCGGAAAAGAAGCCGGCCAGGAAGTTTTCCATCTGCATATCCATGTTTTAGGAAAGTAATTTTGTAAAATATTCAACGGCTTCATCTGCGCGCACAAAACCTATTTGAGGAAATTTTTGACGCAGGTCGTCTATTATGTTGTAATAGGCATCGTTTACTATGACATGTTTTATGCCGCTTTCTTCTATCAGTTTGGAAGGTTCTCCGACAACAATAAAAGAACCGTCGCGGTAGGCATGACCTCCGGCTGTTCCCAATCCGGCACCTGCGCCTGCACTGTTTTTGGCAACAAGCGGCGCTGTATAAAACCGTTTGTTTTTATCAATTCCTTTTGATAACAGGGTATTTAATTGCCTGAGCTGGTCAGCTACTCCTATTTTAGCAAGTCCGTGTGCATCAAATTTTGAACCTATTTCAGACGCAAGATTATTCAGAAATACAAACGCATCATAATTTACATCTGTCGGTACTTTTATATTAGGAAAAGCTTTTTTATACAGCACTTGTAATTCTTCATCACTAAAACCTTTTTTGGAAGTTATTTTTTTGTAGCGGCTTAAAATTTGCGGGTAGTCCTCACTATCTAAAACCCGCGACACTGTTTTAAGTTTCTTCCCTTCAAAAACTTGAAGTTCTGAAAGTTTTCCCTCCGGTAAAGCCTCCAAAACATAAGGATTTTTAAGGCTGAAATTTATTTTTGGCGGCACAATACTTTTGCCGCCTGCCGAAACCGGGTATGCGCGTTTTACTGCATTTAATAATTTAATTCCTAATTTCATAACCATTTTCCCTTTATATATAATTAAAAATTTTTATTTAAAAAAAATGCTATTTATGCTACAATTTTTTACAAAACAAAGGAGAACTTAAATGAAAAACGGAATAGAAAACGGATATTATCATGAAATTACCCCGTCCGGTTTTGGGATTGCTATAAAAGCCGGAAAAGTTTTGTTTTCAGAGCAGTCAGAGTTTCAAAAAGTAGAAGTTTTTGAAACGGAAAGCAGCCTTGGAAGAGTTTTAACTCTCGATGATTTGATGATGACAACAGAAGGCGATGAGTATCATTACCATGAAATGATTGCACATATTCCTATGATGAATCATAAAAATCCGGAATCTGTTCTTGTTATAGGCGGCGGTGACGGCGGAACCGTCAGAGAAGTATTGAAACACAAAACAGTAAAACGCGTTGTTTTATGCGAAATTGACGGCATGGTAATTGATGCGTGCAAAAAATATCTTCCGACAATTTCATGCGAACTTGATAATCCGAAAGTTGAAATTCTCGTGCAAGACGCTATTGAATATATAAAAGATAAAAAGAATGAGTTTGATATTGTCCTGATAGATTCAACAGATCCGATGGGGCCGGGTGAAGGTTTATTTACAGAAGAATTCTATACCAATGTTAAAAATTCTTTGAAAAAGGGCGGTATTGTGACAGCTCAATCGGAATCTCCTTTCGTAAATAAAGAAGAAATCAAGAAAATGTATAATCTTTTGAAAAAAGTATTTCCGGTTTGTGAAACTTTTACATCTAATATTCCGACATATCCGGGCGGATATTGGGCATGGGCTTTTTGTTCTGAGGATGTAAAGCCGATGTCTTATATTGATGAAGAAAGATGTGAAGAAATTACAAAAACATGTAAAATATATAATAAAGAATACCATAAGGCACGTTTTGCTCTGCCTAATTATCTGAAAGAATTACTGTAAAAAGATAGGGAATGTTATGTCTATAATTATAATGATTTTGCTGCTCAGCGTGTTGATACTTGTCCATGAGGCAGGGCATTTTCTCGCTGCAAAAATGTTTAAGATGAGAGTTTCGAAATTCGGATTTGGGCTTCCGATTGGGCCAACGTTATGGAAAAAACAATTCGGCGATTTGGAAGTTCTTGTTCATGCATTTTTGCTTGGCGGCTATGTAGCATTTCCTGATGATGACAAAGATTTGGATTTGCCGGCAGATTCACCTGACAGATTTATGAACAGACCTATATATCAAAGATTTGTTGTTGTGTCAGCAGGCGTTTTTGCAAATATAGTCTGTGCATTTGTTTTCGTAGTGCTAACGGCATTTTTATGGGGGCAGATGCCTTCCGGGAATTACAATATTTTCGT
This sequence comes from Candidatus Gastranaerophilales bacterium, assembly GCA_944324035.1. Taxonomy (GTDB): domain Bacteria; phylum Cyanobacteriota; class Vampirovibrionia; order Gastranaerophilales; family Gastranaerophilaceae; genus UBA1221. The sequence continues at coordinate 1,585 of CALUUU010000002.1, read as the reverse complement.
GAATGATATAGTTGCGCCAAAAGAAGAATCTATATGGCAGTCCGGTTTGCAAAAAGGTGATAGAATTATTGAAGTTAACGGCTCTAAAATTACAAACCCGAATGCTGTCATAACATATGTTCAATTAAGTAAAGAGTTTGACGGCAAAGTTGCTGAAAATGATGTAAACAGTAATTATGACAAATTAAAAGCTATAAACCCGGCTTTCACACGAGATGAAGTTATTCCAAAAGATATTATTATAAAACTTCCTCTTCAATCTCCGGAAACAGCTGTATCTTTAAAAGATAACGTTCTAAGAGGTTTTGAAAAGTATAAGGATACGCGTCTAAACCTAAATGATACCCAAAAAGCATTAAGAGAAAAAATCAAAAATAAATCATATATTGTGTCAGACGGTATATTTACTTTGAATGATCTGGCCTATGCTATGACGGATAATGTTTGTCCGGTTAACATGGTTGTGGAACGCGATGGAAAAATTATTGTGTTAAAGCCGGTTTATCCTAATAGCAAAGGAGTTTTGGGTATTCAGATGACTGTGCGCGAAATTGTTATTCCGACTAAAGGATTTAAGGCTGTTATGGTTACAAGCTGCAAATATCTTTATGAACAGACTGCAATGCTTTTGTTTGGATTATACCAGATTTTTGCCGGCAAAATTCCTGTAAGCGATTTACACGGCATTATTGCGATTACAAAAGTCGGCGGAGATGTTATTAATACAAGCGGATTTTTCTCCGGACTTCTTTTGACTGCAATTATTTCTTTGGATTTGGCTATTGTGAACTTCCTGCCTATCCCTGCGCTTGACGGCGGGCATGTGTTGTTTTTAATAATAGAGAAAATCCGCGGTAAGAGATTAAGTGATGAAACAGTTGATAAAGTAGGAACTTTCTGTTTCTTACTTTTAATTGCTCTTATGATATTAGTTTGCTTCAATGATATTTATGCATTGATTACACAAAAGCTCTAAAAAATTTGAGCTTTTTTCAATGCAGCACATAAGAACTTGATTGGATTTGTAAGCCCGATACGATCAAGAAATGTCTGCTTTGATGAAGTTGTTGCTAAGAGTTCTCCGTTTTTAAGAATTGCGGCATACATTTCTTTATTTTTCTCTGACGCACTGACTTTTACATCAAAGTCCGACTCATACGCTTGTTTCAAAAATTTATCATACTTATTTAGAGAATTTAATCGAGTTTTTGCCGGTAAACTGTTCAGTCTTTTATAGAGCATTTCATTTGCAGCTTGAGAAACTTTTATAGTTCCTTGAAATGCCGGGGTATTTTTGCATTGAGAATTAATATTTAATGTATTCATATCTGCTCCTGTATATTTATATGTAGAAATTATAAATCTTGTGAATAAAAATATTTGCTATAAATTTTCAATAATTTTTAAAATAAGTTTTTTAAATCCGGCTTTTGCTTTTGTTGTAGTTTCAATTACTTCTTCGTGTGAGAGTTTTGAACCCCCGGCAGTACTTGCCGCATTTGAAATACAGCTTATGCCAAGAACATTTAAGCCGCAGTAATTTGCAACAATTGCCTCGGGTACGGTTGACATCCCGACAGCATCA
>CALUUU010000001.1 GCA_944324035.1 Candidatus Gastranaerophilales bacterium | reverse complement strand
GGGATTACACGTGCAAAATACGGACTTACGCTTTCTTTTGCCGACAACGACGGAGATAAAGCGCAGCAGATTACAAAATTTCTTGCGCCTGTCACAAACTTTGACTTTGAAAAAGAACAGTTTGAATATAACGATGAAGATTTTATGCAGGAATTTGTCCGTTCTGTTTCCAAAGAAACAATTGATAACCGCAAAATTCTTGAAGATGAAATTAAAGAACAAATCAAAAAAATAGTCCTGAGTCCTTCGCGATTAAATGATTACATAAAATGCCCGCGCAGATTTTTCTACATAAAAGTTATGGGCATAGATATTGAGGATAAAGAATGGGATAATGCAAACTTTGGTACTGCAATGCATGCTGTTTTTGAAAATGCTGTCAGAATTGCAAAAAAATCCGGTCATTATCCGTCTTTTGAAGAAACTTTAAAACTATTTAAATCATTAATGGGAAAAGTTGCGTTTTCAACGGATGCAAAAAGAGAAATGTTTTTGAAACGCGGAGAAACAGCACTTAAAAATTACTATCCGAAATTTGTCGAAATACCATATGACAGAATAGAAAATATAGAACTGTCACTTGATGCAGTTCAAGTCGGAGAGGACTTTATTTCAGGTAAGATTGACCGTATAGAAGTGAACAAAGACGGCACATATGAACTTTACGACTACAAAACAGGCATGCCTGTCAGTGAAGCAAAAGTAGCTCCGGGAGAAGAAAAAGAAGGCTATTACAACCAGTTATGTTTTTATAAATATGCTTTTGAAAAACTCACAGGCAAAAAAGTTTCCCGCACAGGGTTGATTTATGTTGAAAACCCTGAAAAAAATGTATACAAACAGCTTACCGCGGAAGATACGGCATATATTGAAAATAAAATAAAAGAAGTTTATACAAATATCAAAGCACTAAAATTTGACGGAGTATGTAATAATAAAAGCGATACCTGCAAGTACTGCGAATACAAGCAGCTCTGTCATTTAGAGATAATCTGATATCAGCGGCTATGAACGATAATCTTTGCAGGATTATTGCCGGTAACCCGTCTTATATCTTCTCCAAAGCGCTGATATTGCTCTTGTGTGCAGCTTATTTTTCCCGTAACTGTTTTAAGTGACGGCGGAAATACCGTAATAGAAGAATTAAAAAGCGGATTTTTATTATCTAAAATAAGATTACCGTTAATTACTTCTACATTTTGAAGCAGGGCATCTTCGTTAATATTCATCATTGAATACGGAACAGATATCCCGCTGTTTGTATCCGCATTATAGCTTGGTCTGTATGTTCCTATTTCAAGTTTGCCGTTTTCAAGTTCTCTTACTTTGCCTGTCATAAACTTAAACACAGCATAATCATCACCGTCTTTGATAGCTTTATCAAGGGTTTTACCTAAAACTTCATCATATTCGCCGAGTTTTTCAGCAATTAAAATTTGCTGCAATGCCTTTGGCCCTTCTGCAATGACATCGGACTGGCACTTCAAATTCTGTGATTTTATATAGTTTTTAATATTTTCCAGTTCAGTGAGCGGAATTATATTGTTATTATCCTGACCTTGAATTTGATCAATCTTGCCCTTTGAAGTTGTCATACCGACTAAAGTTTTCCAAAGATTGTTTTTATCCCTTTCAAGATAAACATAAAAATCACCGTCTTCAAGAGCTGCTTCGGCCTTATCCACACTTGAACGTGTACACCAGTTTTTGTTAGATAAAATCTCTAGCGTTCTTATATTTTCTTCTTTGTTTGAAGGGTCTTTTTTAATGGAAGGAATTTTTACCCAAACCGATTTGTTATCAGAAAGCCCCTTTGCCTCCAGCAGCATATCCCGGAGTCTGTGTGTATAAATTTCTATAAATGTCGGCGACGCACATCTGACAGCCCTGTCAAAAGGTTCTATTCTTTCATAACCTAATATTGTTTTATATAAAGCTTTTGCATCAAACGGTACCGGAATATGCCTGTTGTTATTTTTGATTTCGCTATTCACCGCATTCCATATTACAAAGCGTAATGATTTGTTATCGTGAATAGTTTTTGCTAATTCAGGATACTCTTTTGCCGATTCTTCAAGAAAAGGAGTTTCCAAAAATCTCTGCCACTGTTTCAGACGAGAGGCACGCGCATCATTAATTTTGTTTACTGAAAACTCTCTGATATCCTGCGGAATATATGGTTTCCATTTTATTTTTTCATAACTGCAGGTGGTATAAGGCCCGTAAACCCTGTTTAAATCAAACAATTTATCAATAGCTTTGGTTATATTTGAGGCAGAAAGCATACTGCCGTCTACCTGAAATTTTTTATTTTTGCTCAAAATATCTGCGGCAAGGTAGTCAAATACTGACTTGTAATGCGACGGCGCGGACATTCCGGTAAACGATACCGTATCTTGTTTGAGCGGAGCTAAATTGCCTGCTCTGTAAACCGGTGCAGGATTATTATTGTTAATATTATGATTATATTTAAGACCAAGCGGGGAAATATTTCTAAAACTGCTTAAATATTGAAACATCTATACAGTCCTTTCAAATATTTTGTTTTAACTGCTTTAAATCGTGTAAAAATAAAAATTTGCATGTTTATTTGTCAAATGTAAAGAAAATTTAATATTTTTACGCACGTCCGTTTTTGTCGTATTTATTTTGTATTTTAGACTTGTGAACAGAAAGGAAAAATTTAAGGAGAACAAAATGAACAAGACAGATAAAATTGAAAAAGAATTTATTAAAGCAATAAAAACATACCCGCAAAATGCTGAATTATATAATGATTACGCAATGTTTTTGTATAGGTTCAAAAACGATTATATAACAGCTTCAAAACTTTTATTCAAAGCCTGCCGGCTGTCACCTGAAAATAAGATTTACCGCTATAACTATAACAAAATTTTGCGCAATACGAATATGAAATTCAGCAATTATCATACTCTTCTGGCAGTAATTATTGCAGGGATTATGTGCTGGTTAAGTTTTAACGGTTACAACAGTTTTCTGAATATGTTTACACTATTTTTGGTTGCGCAAATAGTAATAAATTATCAAAAAAACCTCTACAAAAAATATAATTAACCCTTACTGATTAGTAATAATCTGTCCACCTCGTTCCGGTTTAAAGCCGGAATTTTTTTTGCGATAAGAAAGCTTGTATGATAAACTATATACAAAGGGAGTAAGAATGGAAGTAAAACCAAGGTATTCAAGAGTTTCGGACATACTGGATTTGATGACATTTATACTTTCAAGACCGCAGGGAGTAACACTCACCGATATTGCGCAAAGGTATAATGTATCAAGAAGAACTGCCGAGAGAATGCGCGACAGTCTGCTTAATATTTTTCCTGATTTTGAGGAGCTGGATTACATTCAGGACGATTTCAAGCACTGGGGATTTTCAAACCGTTCTTACAGCAGGCTTGTTTCTTTTAATCCGGACGAAATAGCAAATCTCGAGCAGATTAAAGAAGTCTTAAATAATACAAAAACTCTCAACACACTTGAAAAAACTATTGAAAAACTGAAAGCCGTAACAACAAAACACCACACAACTCTTGAGGATGAAATCGAAATGCTTATGCATACAGAAGGTTTTGCAATCCGGCAAAAACCAAATTATAACATAGATATTTCAACTCTTTCAGTTGTCCGCGATGCTGTACAGAATTCCAGAATTATAAAAGGGGTTTACCACGACAGGGAACGTGTATTAAAGCCGCTCGGGGTTATATACGGAGAAAAAACCTACCTTGTCGCAAAAGAAGATGCAAAAGGAAATGAAATATACAATTACATTCTTCACAAACTAAAAAATTTAGAGATTACGGATGAAACTTTCGACAAGGGTGATTTTAATCTGGAAGAACATTCAAAACGCTCATTCGGGGTATATCAGGGCGAGATTATGGATGTAAAACTTTTATTTTCTGCACAGGTTGCCGAAGATATTTTATGCTACAATTTTCATCCCACCCAGCATATTGAACTGCAGCCGGATGGAACTGTTTTGGTTGCATTTCAGGCAAGCGGGCCTTTGGAAATTATCTGGCATCTTTTTAAATGGGGGAAAGATGTAAAAATTCTTTCACCTGAAAAACTAAAAGAAACTTACAGGCAGTATATAAGCGAAATTGATTTAAGCTGATAGAATTTTAAGCTGCATTTGAAATACGCTTCAATTCGCCGGTATTAACTTTATATGAATCAGTATTCAAACCGGAAAGACGTTCGTTAATTTCCTTTAACAAACTTTCATCCCCTGCTTCCTGAGCAAATTTTTGTGCTTTATTCAATAAGCTGCGCGCTTTGTTTGTACTGTTAAAATCAATCATAATGTCTGCTGCGCTCACATAATTTTGGGCAGCTTTCAAAGGTGCGGATGCATCTGTATAATTTTTAACAGCTTTTGAATAAGATTTCAAAGCTTCCTGCGGTTCGCCGAATTTTTCGTATGCCCTGCCGAGGCTTGATGCAACAAAACCTTTTACCTTATGGTTATCTGTTTCATCTGCCAGCTCCTGCGCGGTTGTAAGATATTCAAAAGCATCTTCTTCATACATATCTGAAAAAATATTGCCCATTCTTGTTAAAGATGTGGATTGCGCGGCAAGATTGTCACTCTCGCCTCCGTATGCGGCAGATACGTAATAGTGATCCAGAGCAGGTTCAATCTGGTTTACATCATCATAAATCTGCGCCATAGAATAATGTGCTTTTGTTTTTATATTATTATCTGTAGTTCCTTCGAGAGATTTGTGGTAGCTTTTTAAGGCTTGTGCAGCATAGTCATAATCGTCATAAATTCTGCCTATTTCAAAGAAAATTTTGGATTTTGTTTCGGTATCTCCGACTTCATCTGCACGGGTAAGCGCCTTTTGGAAAGTTTCTATAGCTTTTTTAGGTTCTTTTGCGTAAGCAAGTTTTTTAGACTGAATAAACAAAGATTTCAATTCGGAATCCTGCGGAATAAATACATTTGTCTTTGTTTCTGTCTTTGGAATTTCTTCCTGAACAGGCTCCTCTGCCTGAACAGCTTCTGCACGGACAGTTTCATTTTCAGTGACTGCCTGCTGTTCTTTTTGCTGAATTCTTTCTGCAGAGCCTTCCGGGAATTTCACTAAGAACTGCGGATTGATATCGTTTTCATTGTATTTGAAATCTATATCCTGTAAAAACAGGGCATCAACCCAGTTTTCAACAACTTTTGAGTCTTTGTTTAAAGTTTTGGAAATATACTCATCCAGGATGGAAGAGGCGCTTTTTAAGTCGGTTTTCAGACGTTTAATATTTGGGTTATCCTTTGTAACCTGTTTTTCAATAAGGCTCAGATAACTTTCAACTTCTTCATTTAAATCATCAGGGGTGCCTATTGCAATAGCTGTGTTTCTAAAGTCTTTCAAAATTTGTGCAATATTAATGGAAGAATTTCTTCCTGCTGCCATTTGCTGTGCGACGGCCTGTGTTTGATGGGTTTGAGCATTTTGGTAAAGTTCTTTTTGCCAAGGCTGGGCATCCAGGTGAGAAGTGCTTCTTGTAAATCCGTCCTGATTATTTTCTATATATTGAAGCCCTTTGCTTCTGGCATTCTGATTAGCCTGTTCTTCTCTTTGGGCTTCGCGGGCAGCAGATTGTGAGGCATCTTCGTCTTGTTTCTTTTTAACAAGACTTCTGTTGTCTTTGGCAAGATATGGACGCTGATAAATACTGCTAAGATTCAACCCCATTTTGTCTGACTACCTCTGCTTACTACTACTCTCACGGTACAACTATATAATAAATCAGCTTTCCCGTGCTCATACTTTTGTATGAAATCTACAAAAATTATTTAAGGATATTTTTTGAAAAGTCATGGGATTTTTCCGTAACATTCTTTACTAATTTTGTTTTTTTGAATATAATTCAGATGGGTGAGGAAATTTGCGAGGTGATAGATGAATTTAGAAAATATTAAAAAAACAGATCCTGTTGTAGCAGAACAGATTGAACTTGAATTAAAAAGACAGCAGGAAACAATTGAACTTATTGCAAGCGAAAACATCACCTCGAAAGCGGTTATGGAAGCTGCCGGCAGTGTTTTGACCAACAAATACGCAGAAGGCAAGCCTCACAAAAGATTTTACAACGGCTGCGAGCACGTTGATGTGATAGAGGAAATCTGCCAGAAACGTGCGTGTGAACTTTTCCATATGGATCACGCAAATGTTCAGCCTCACAGCGGTGCTCAGGCAAATATGGCTGTATTTATGTATGCGCTGAAACCGGGCGATCATGTTCTCGGTATGGATTTGTCAAACGGCGGCCACCTTTCCCACGGTTCTCCGGTTAATTTTTCAGGACTTTATTTCAACGTAAAAAGCTACGGCGTTGATGAAAACGGAAATATAGATTATGACAATGTAAGACAAATGGCTCTGGAACATAAACCAAAACTTATTATTTGCGGTGCAAGCAATTATTCAAAAATTATAGATTTTAAGAAGTTTAGAGAAATCGCTGATGAAGTGGGTGCTTACTTGTTAGCAGACATTGCGCATATTGCAGGGCTCGTTGTTGCAGGACTTCATCCGTCACCTGCTCCTTATGCGGATTTTGTAACAACTACAACCCACAAATCCTTAAGAGGGCCTAGAGGCGGCATCATTATGTGTAAAGAGGAACATGCTTTAGGTATTGATAAAGCTGTTTTCCCCGGCATGCAGGGCGGGCCTTTGGAACATATTATTGCGGCAAAAGCTGTTGCACTTCTTGAAGCTTCAAAACCTGAATTTAAAGAATATGCAGCCCAGATTATCAAAAACGCTAAGGCTCTTGCTCAGGGACTTATGGATGAAGGGCTTGATATTGTCGGCGGTATGACAGAAAACCACCTTATGACACTGGATTTGAGAAAAACCGGTAAAACCGGCAAAGATATGGCAAATGTTCTTGAACGCGTAGGAATTACGGCAAATAAAAATACTGTGCCGAATGATCCGCAAAGCCCGTTTGTCACAAGCGGTATAAGATTAGGTACCCCTGCGGTTACAACACGCGGTTTTAAAGAAGATGATATGACCGAAGTAGCAAAAATTATTGCCGGAGCTATTTATGCTTCCGACAACGAAACCGGATTACAAAACTTAAGAGAACGTTCTCTTAAACTATGCAAAAAATATCCGCTATATGAGTAGCGTCAAAAAGGATAAATAAAAATGATAATTAAACTAACACATGCACATATTCTTGGAACAATTATAGCTTATATGTTCGGCGTATTTTTGGTTCCGCTTGTTATAAGCTTTTCAAAAAAAGAAGGACTGGTTGATGTCCCGAACGAAAGAAAAATTCATACAAAACCGATTTCAAGAATAGGCGGTGTTGCAATTTGGCTAAGCACAATGCTCACATTTCTTTGTCTTGTATTTATGAGCTATTACCCGGAAGGAAGCCTTTTATCAGGGATTTTGCTTGGCAGCTCGTTAATGTTTTTGCTTGGGCTTGTGGATGATATTTACAATCTGCCTGCGAAATTTAAGCTGTTTTTGCAGCTTTCAATTGCAACTTTGGTGTATCTGTTGGGGATACAAATAAATACCATTCCGTTTTTTGGCGGTGTTAATTTAGGTTTTTGGTCTTATCCGATAACTATTTTGTGGATAGTCGGAATAAGCAATGCACTGAACTTTATTGACGGTGTAGACGGGCTTGCAGGCTCTGTTACTACCATAAATTCCATCACTCTTGCAATCATTGCGCTTGCGATGACTCCGCCGAACCCGATTATTGCGCTTATAGGTTTTATCCTTGCAGGGTCGATGCTTGCCTTTTTAACTTATAACTTTAACCCTGCAAAAATATTTATGGGTGACAGCGGCGCTCTGTTTTCGGGATTTTTGCTTGCAACAATATCTATTACCGGAGTTATGAAAGCGGCTACTCTTGCAATTCTTCTTCCGTTTGTTGTGTTAGCCGTTCCGATTATGGATATTACCTATTCCAGTTTGAGAAGAATTTGTAAAGGACAGTCCCCGTTCGTTGCTGACGCGGAACACATCCATCATAAACTTTTGCATGCCGGCTTTTCACAGAAGAAAACCGTTGTTATTCTTACATCATGCGCTATTATAGCAGGAGCTTTTGCAACATTATTTATGGGTGAAAACACAATCAAATTGTACTTTTTCGCCATATTTACCGTTGTCATAATAATGCTGTTACTTAACTTTATAAAAGTATTGACAAAAAAATAATTATATGATAAAATTCCAAAGGATTTGATTACTCAGTTTTATTTAATTATGTTTAGGGGTAATTAATTAAAATATTTAAGTGCAAATCCGCCCATATATTTTCCGATTAAGATTTTTTAGTGTTAAATCTTAATGAGAGAACTTATATGGTCATATGTAGAAAGGAAATTAGTTAAGTAAAGGTTTATTAACTATGAGTATTAATGCTATTGAAACACAGGATACAAGCAGATCTCCATTTGGATTGATCGCAAGAGGCTCATTAGGAGGAGCCGTAGCAGGTTATGCCGCAAAGCACATGCTTCCGCTCAGCGAAAGCGAGATGGATAGCGAATTTAAAGGTGCGATGGCAATTATCAGAGAACAGTCAAATAAAGCAAAAGCCAGTGCTATTGAAACTATAAGAAGCATAAAAGATAAATCTTTGGCACAAGATACATTTATTAAAATGGTTGATGCTCAAAAAGCTGCATCTGCTGCTGTTGAACCAAATCGCAACAATATCAAAGCAATGCGCAAGATTATCAAAGATGCAAATCTGAAACAAGGCGATATGATTGAATTAAAAGGTATTATCGCAAGTGTTAACGAAAGAGCTGTTGACATGTTCAGACGCTGCGCAAAAGGATTCAAGAGTGCCGTTAAAGATAAAAGGGTTACTCCTGCTTATGTTGCCGGCGGTGCAGTTTTAGGATTCTTTGTAGGACTCGGACAGAGCGTTTTCAGAGCAACTTCCAGAAACGCTTAAGCCGAATATTTTAAATTTATCAATTCATAAAAAAGCGGGATAAATTAAAACCTATCCCGCTTTTTTGCTATATTTTTTAATCTTACAATCAGCCCTGGCCGTTAAAAGCGTGGAGGCCGAGGTATCTTGCAGAAGCCCCGAGTTCCTGTTCAATTCTGATGAGCTGGTTATATTTTGCCATTCGGTCAGAACGTGAGGCCGACCCGGTTTTGATTTGTCCGCAGTTAGTTGCAACAGCTAAATCCGCGATAAATGTATCTTCTGTTTCTCCGGAACGGTGAGAAACAATTGATGTATAACCTCCTGAACGTGCCGTTGTTATTGCATCGAGTGTTTCAGAAAGAGTTCCTATTTGATTAACTTTAATTAATATTGAATTAGCTACATTGCGTCTTATACCTTCTGCCAGCCTTCTGGTATTTGTTACAAACAAATCATCTCCTACAAGCTGGCATTTTTTGCCGAGTTTTTGGGTTAACAGAGTCCAGCCTTCCCAGTCTTGTTCTGCCATCCCGTCCTCTATTGAGATAATAGGATATTTATCTGCCCATTTGGCTAAAAATTCAACCATTTCTTCAGAATTTAGAATTTTGTTTTCGCCTGCAAGTGTGTATTTTCCTTCTTCAAAAAATTCAGATGACGCAACATCAAGACATATTTTTACCTGCTCTGTGTCATAGCCGGCTTTTTCAATTGCTTCCAGAATTACTTCAATACCTTCTTCATTAGATTTAAGGTTTGGTGCAAAACCGCCTTCATCACCGACTGATGTTACCAGGCCTTTGCTTTTCAGAACACTTTTTAGAGTATGAAAAATTTCAGAGCCAATTCTTATGGCTTCCTGAAAATTATATGCGCCTACAGGAGCAATCATAAATTCCTGAAAATCTATGTTATTATCTGCATGCGCCCCGCCGTTTATGATATTCATCATCGGAACAGGAAGAATTGTTGCATTCAGTCCGCCAAGATATCTGTATAAAGGCATTTTATAAGCCAAAGAAGCCGCTTTTGCAGCAGCAAGCGAAACACTCAAAATAGCATTGGCGCCGAGTTTTGATTTATTTTCTGTTCCGTCAATTTCTATCATCAAATTATCAATTTGCTGCTGGTTTGAGGCGTCTTCTCCTATAAGCTCCGGTGCAATAACATTATTTACGTTATTCACAGCTTTTGTAACACCTTTGCCAAGGTAATAATTTTCATCACCGTCACGCAGCTCCAGTGCTTCAAAAATGCCTGTTGAAGCTCCGGAAGGCACTGCTGCCCGGCCTATAATCCCGCCGGATAATCTCACCTCTGCTTCTACGGTCGGGTTGCCGCGTGAATCAAGTATTTGACGGGCCATAATATCTTCAATAAATGTTGATGACATATAAACTCTCCTTTTGTTAGTACCATTAATTCTGCAGTCATTGTGGCTTAAAAAATATTATCCGTCAATAGTCAATTTTAGGGATTTATATAGAAAATTCCAAATATTACTTATGGCTTTATAAATTTGATTAGAGTATAATATTTTTGCAATTTATTATTTTCGTGGATACTATGACTGATTATAAATCTTATTTGGATAACGGAATATTTGATATACAAAACGGCAGATTTGAAAGCGCTGTTGAGAATATAAATAAATCTCTTGAACTTAAAAATGACTGGGAAATTCCTTATTTTTACAGAGGAGTTGCATATCAGGCTATGGAAGATTTTGATGAAGCTATGCTTGACTATACAAAAGCTCTGCAGATTAACGACAAAATGACGGACGCATATTACAATCGTGCAAGAATAACTTTATCCAGAAAAGATATTGATAATCATAATATTGATAATGCGGTGAAAGATTTGAATAAAGCACTGGAACTTGATGATAAGTTTGTTGATGCACTATACGCTATGGCGGCTGCCCAAAAAAAACTCGGCAATTATGAAACTGCACTTGAATATCTTGATAAACTTATTAAAATAGAACCTAATGCTGTTCATGCAAAAGCTTTAAAAAAGCTTATACAGCAAAAATATATTAAATAATTTTAAACTTTTATAATCTTGAATAATTTACTAATATACTGTATAATATTCATATAATCGGAAATACAAGGAGTCAGGTTATGAAAAAGTCAATTATAGCAACAATCTTCGAGGGGGGGGGGGCTTCTTAACCTCTCCGGATACGGTTTTAAAGGGTTTACACTATTTAGACATTGCGGCAAACCTTTCATTCTGAGGGGTGAACACCCCAAAAAATCTAATAAAAAGAGATTCTTCGCTGCGCTCAGAATGACGAATAGAAAGAAAAAAGCGGCGTTTACCTTAGCCGAAGTTCTTATCACCCTTGGGATTATCGGAATTGTTGCGGCAATGACCTTACCAACGTTAATTACTGATTACCAGAAAAAAGCAACTGTAAATCAGCTAAAAGTTGTATATAGTATATTATCTCAGGCAATAGTCAGGGCTCAAACGGATTACGGTGATATGTCCGAATGGGATTTTGGCTCTGGTATGGATATGCATCCTGGAGAAGGAGAGCCTGTTGATGTTAATGATTCATTAAAAAACTTTGCACACAAATATTTTTTCCCATATATAAAAGTTATAGCAGATTGTGGAACAAATAATGATATGTACTGTAATTACCCTATATCAATTAGTTCTGGAATAACTACTGAGCAGCCTTCTATAAATGATTACCGCTTTATAATAAATAATTCAATGGTGGTAAGACTAATATATGATAATAACGGCGAGACCTATGGTTATGGTATATTTATGTGGGTAGATATAAATGGGCCGCAAAAACCAAACAAATATGGACGGGATCTATTTTGTTTTTATTTAGATAGGTCAAAAGAAGCTTTATACCCGTTTGGACGAGGACAAACGAGAGAAAATATGCTAAACGGTTTTAGGGGCTGCAATAACCCTGGTTCATGGCATGCAGGTCAGTGGTGTGCGGGTTTGATAGAGTATGACGGTTGGGAAATCAAAGACGATTATCCGTGGTAAATATTTTAAAAGAGCGGGTTGAATATTTTATTCAACCCGCTGCATAATTTAGTATTTATTATAATGAACTCTGTTCGGGTCATACCTGTCTACATATTTATTTTCGTCTTCAGAATAACCGAGCGCAATTACCGAAAACGGAAGGATTTTTTCCGGGATATTAAAGTAATCCTGAATCATTTTTACCCTTTCCATATTTGGGTAAAATCCCATCCAGCATCCGCCAAGATTTTCTTCTGCTATTTGCAAAAGGATATTTTCCGTGCAGGCACTCAAATCCTGCTGGAACCATTGTTTTAATTCTTCATTTGAAGTGTCGCCCATAACAACTATAGCGACAGGAGCTTTTGCAACCATGCCTGCCCAAGGGCTCATTTTAGAAAGCGCTTCTCTTTTGTCTTTATCTGTTACAACAAGGAGTTCCCAGCGCTGATTGTTATGCGCTGACGGCGCCTGCATACCGGCTCTTAAAATTCTTTCAAGTTTTTCTTGTTCTACAGGTTTATCAAGAAATCTTCTGATAGAACGCCTTTTAAAAATTACATTATCCATATTTCTCTCCTATATTTACCACACTACTTTTTCAATTAATTCAATTTCATTTCCGTCAGGATCTTTTATAAAAGCGATTTTTGTACCTTTACCGTTTAAATCAAACGGTTCATAGAGGTATTCATAACCCAGTTTATTAATCTTTTCGGTAAATTCAGCCAAAGATTTAACTGAAAATGCAAAATGCCCGAAGGCTGTTCCGTTAGTGTAACCTTCTTCCGGGGTTTCATCGTTATAAGTCAGTTCAATCTGGCATGCGCCTTCTTCATCATTTAAAAAGTATAATTCACAATCTTCAAGTCTTTTTTTATGGTCTAAAGTCATATTTAAGACTTCCGTATAGAATTTTAAAGATGCATCAATGTCTTTTACTCTAATCATTGTGTGTAAAAATTTCATTTATTGGTTTCTCCTTCTGTGTCAATATGTGTGATAACCCCGTTTGAGGCTTCATTATCTATCATAATTGTATTACGAATAACTGTATGTGACATCAGTAACATATACGGATTAATTTCCGCCATTGATGACATTGTGACAGATGCCTTTGTCTGTGTGGTTTCTGCCGGAGTTGTTTCTATGGATTGGAAGGAAACAACAGACTGCAGAGAGTAATGTTTTTCTTCGTTTTTCATCCTGTTTAACAGCTCGTCTTTCGGGAACTTGTCCGAGCATTCAATATTAACGTGTACTGAATTTGAAGTTTCTAGGATTAATGTTGCAATAACTTTTCCGAAATTCACCGTGCTGATTGTTATAACGAGAATACTGTCGTTATCTTCATTATCCGGATCCTGTTGAATTTCTATTTCAAAATCCGTTCCCTCCTGGAGCGGAAGCCACGGAAGGTACAATAATAAAATTGTTTTTAATGTTTGGGCGGAATTTTCCTGGGATGCAAGAGCTATGCTTGCATTTATAAGTCTTGCAGTATCTTTTAATTGAGATAAGTCAGTGACACCCTGTTTTGCTGTATTTGCCATTGTAAGAATAAGTTTTGTGATTGCATCTTTGCCGTTCACCTGTATCATAGCGGCAAGGTCTGCCAGATTTATCATTCCGCCGGAAAGTATTTGCAAATTTTTTAAAGATTGCGATGCCGTTGCGGTTGTCATTAATTGGGCTTTTAAAGCTGCTTGAAGTTCTTCTGCAGACAGCCCCTGTAATTGGGCAAGAATTTGTGCCTGGGTAGGTGTCATTGTATTGCGTTGTGCACCATACTGCTGCGACATAAGCCTGCTCATTTGCATTTGGGTAAGCCCTCTTTGCACCATATAAATAAATTCGTTCAGATTTTTTGGCAGTTGAAGTAAATCTTTTACATAAGCGGCCGTATCTTCTCCTGCAAGCGAAGCCATCTGGGCAGATGCTGAATTGGCTGCAGAAGCAGGTGATGCTGATGAGGACACCGTTGAGGAAGCTTGTGCCGGCATGTAAGGTTCTGCAGCAGCTTTTTGGGTATTTATATTTTTTGCTCCGGTTGTTTGAATATTTTTATACCCGAATTTTGCTATAAAGTTTGTTAAATTAAAATCGCTCACGCAATTTATATTAATGTATTTTTCAACAAAAGTCCATATTATTGATGTCTTTTGAACATAATATACCTGAAACCGTCATCAACATCTTTTACCTGGGTGTAATTGTCCAGTACGTATTGACAAATATGCGTCGCATAGCTGTCACAAATCTTATCATAACTGTATTCTTTCATGGATAAGCTGTTAAAGACAACATATTCAGGCTTGGATTGTTTTATGTGGTTAATAAAAGCAGATTCTCCAAAACTTTCCGAATATAAAGGAATTAGTGAATTGTAATAATCGTCAGCTTTTACATCAGCCAAAAAGTTTATAAGCAATCCTTCCGGAAAAATAAGAGCACTCTGCGCATTGTTGTCTTTTAGATAAGAAATTACGGTATTTGCAGTCTGGGCATTTTTTTCATATGTGTAAATTGCGCCTTTAGGAGTTGAAACTTTTGTAGTCAGATAACTTCTGTTCATAAAAGAATTGGCTAAAAAGTTCAAACCAACAGCAAGCAGCCCTATTGCAGCGATTTTTTCATATTTTTTATCTGCAAATGTAAACACCACAGCCAAAAATGCCGTAAAGATTATTGCTATAAAATAGTTGCCGTAATTTAGCGGATGAAGAGCCCAGAAACATTTTGCACAAACAGATAATGCACAAAACAACAAAAGTATGACAGGCATGTTATCTTTAAGTTTCAGACAAGCGCCGATTGCTGTTAAAATAAGAAGCGGAACAAGGAACATAAAAGATATCGGTTGTGTGAAAACTGCAATTAATACTGCAAAAATCGCACAAACAATATATCCTGCAATTTTATTTTTTTCAGTAAGTTTATATCCTAAAAACAGGCCGGCAAAACCAAATCCGGTTTTTAAAATGTTTATCAGCCATAAATTCAATATTTTTTTATGGAAATATATTCCCTGTACCGTATAAAAATAATGCAATGTCGGGGCATATACAACAGATTTAATATCTTGCAAAGCAGGCATTATATCAGCTAAACGCAGCCCTTGTGCAAAAAGAGTAACAGCACATAAAAAAGGGATTACAAAAAAACCGGCGATGCTGTATAAAATTGCTTTTATATTTCTGGTAAATAATATCATTACTATTAAAAATAATGCGTAAATATAAAAATCATATTTGTTACAGACACAAAACCCTGCAAGCAGGCTTGATAAATATAAATAAGGAAGTTTGTTTTCCGTTTTATATTTAATTAATGCCCACACAGAATAAACAAAACCAACCGTTCCATAGAGCATTGCCCAGCTATATGGAAATGTGAAGTTAAACAGGTGTGTTGCGCAAACTCCTGTAATAATTGTAAAAATTCCAATCGACAGGCTTAAAAATCCGGATAGGAATTTTTTTGCAATAAGATAAATTCCGGTTACAATGCCAAAAGAACAGAGAATTCCCGAAAAATATAATACTGCAAGGTTCGGTGAAAATATTTTGTATAAAAGTGCATTCAATAAATATGACAATGGCCCGTAAATATTAAACAAATCCTTATAGAGAATTTTTCCTTCCAAAATTCTTTGAGGATAATAAATTTCTCTGCCTATATCAAGCAGAATATTTCCGTAGTGCCCGCAAAATACAAAAAGCGCAATTCCGCACAAAACCCACAAAATAACCAGGTTTTTGTTCTCAATAACAAATTTTTTCATACCTATAAAACTACCAAACATACATATAAAAATCAACTTTTACAAAACGTAACAAATATTAAAGGAATTTTAGAAGATAACCGTAATAGTACGATGTAGAAGATGGAATTTTACAAAGAAAAATGGAAATAAGCAAAAAAACAACATTAATAGATGCAATATGCCGGCAAAAAGAGTTAAACGGGGAAAGTTTATCCAAATACCGTGCAGAACTGGAAAAGCTCAGTGAAGCCGAGCTTAGTCAAATACTGCGCGGGAAAGAAGCTGCAAACACTTCTAAAGCCGGTGTAGGGCTTGAACATGCTTATGACAATGAAACAGATTCCGTTAATACAGAAACATTCAAAACAGAGATAGACGGCGAGATTATAGACGTAGAGATAACATATAATATTGACGGCTATCCTGTTAAACGTACTGAATACAAAAACGGAGAAACTCTCAAAGAAATAAAATATACTTGGGTTCCGGCAACTAATGAAACTCCTGCACATACAATAGTTCAAGAAGAAAATCCGGACGGAAGCTCCAGAGAAACAATTGCACTTTCTGTAACAGACAGCGGCGAAATAAAAGACGAGGACTTTTTATATTCTGTAAAATACTTGCAGGACGGGAGTGAAGAGCGGGTATTCAGTTCTAACGGAATGTTCCGTGAAGATAAAATAACTTCTGACGGGAAAACTTCAACAACTATATATTCCGGTGCAAGTTATAATACTTACCTTAAAAACGGGCTGCATAGACTTGCCCAGCAGGTAACACACGGAAATAAAATTTATTATGTAGAATACGACGGCAAAGGAAACACAATAACAACCGTACAAAATAACGAAAGCCCTACGGAAATAGCAAGAACATTCGGGGTCAAACTGGAAACATTGATGAAAATGAACCCTTACAAGGGGAAAAACGGTATTGACCAGGTAGGTGCAAAAATACGTGTTCCGGGAGAATTTGATGCCGATTCAAAGCAGCTTGGAAATCGTTTAAGTCCTGAAGAAAGCGTCGCACTCTATAAGCGTTATTCTTACCGTCAGGCACTGGACAGAGTCTATACATCAAGTGTCGGTACAAAGAAGTTAAATAAAAATTATAACGGCAATTACTGGGAATTAGCAAAGGATCTTCTCGGAGCCGGTGCAACTAACGAGGCAATCCGTTTAAAGGTTCAGGAACTTGAAATTTTGAATGCCGGAAACAACACAAAACTGTCTAATGGAAGTGTTATATATGTCACAGAACAAACTACCAATAAAAAGGTATTAAAAGAATTAAGCAGTTATGGATTTAGTGCCGGACAGGATAATTTCGGATTTTATAACAAATTTAACCGGCTTAACGCATCTCAAAAGCAAAATGTTATAAGTATGCTCAGATATTTCAAGAGCCAAAAAATTACAGACAAAAACAAAATAAAGGCAGAAATATTAAAGGTCTACCCTGATATAAATCTTTTTGATTCAGAAAAAACAATTCCAATGAACGGAACAGGCTCACATTCAAGTGTCCCTGCAAGCGGAATGGCATTTCAGCCGAGCCGCGAGGTAGTATCACTGGAAACTTTTGTTACGGATTATTTGGGAATAAGCTTACAAAGCAGTGACGGTCAGAGAATTTATGAGCGTCTGAACAGTATGGATCAAGAAGCATTGAATAAAATATCTGCAGGACATTTTGTTAAACAATATGCATTTAGCTCACCCCAATTACATTTATATAAAAAGGATTTTGCAGAAGTAGACAGAATACTAAACGGTTATGGGATAACCCTTAAAACAGCAGATGAAATTCATCAGGACAGGATAAGATATAAAAACAGCCCTGAATATGAAAAAGCACAAACCAGAGAAAATGCTGCAAGATGCGTCGGGTTAATGTATGATCAGGCAATTGCTATGATACGCGAGTACCAAGACAGCCAAGGCTGGCTGAATATAGGCTTTTGGCGGGAAAAACTCGGAGGATTGCTTGATTTGGTAATTCCTGATAATGACTATGTAGCACCAAACCATGACGCCGTAATCCGTCGTCTGGAGCGCAACAGAGATTTTGTAGTCAGTGTTTTAAAAACCAACAGCACTAACAGTAATGAATTTAACAGTAAATTTAAAGAATTTACCGGAATGGATTATGATGAAGCAAAAGTTGAAAAATTTTTAGAAATTGCAAAAAATCGCGGCAATAAAAGCGACGAAGAATACGCAAACGATTATTTAAAAGCGTATACAGATGCATTCGGTTCAAAAATAACAGATGAACAGCAAAGAAGTATAAATATAGTAGGATTGATAGACGGTACCGGTGATATAGCAGCAATGATTATTGGAACCGGATGGCTGAGTAAAACGTCAGCATTCAAAAGTGCAGCAAGCGGAACCGCAAATTTTGTCGGTAAATTAGGGTTAGGCAATACTGCAGCAATGAATTTGACAAGAGGATTAGTCGGTGCAGAGTTATTAGGCGGATGGACAGCCAGTACCGGAACCGTAAATCTTATGACCAGAAAAGCAGAAACAACCATAAAAGATTGGCAGGATTTAGGCAAAACAACTTTAATCAGTGCCGGATTTGGTTTTATGGGAGGTATAACTGCAGATAAACTGGCGCAGCTTGAAAGTTATGTATCAAAACAAGCAAGTCGTATGGCAGGAAAATTTACAGGTAAAGATAAAGCACTGATAACAGCCCAGCAAGCCGCAGTAGATGAAAACACCGCAGCAATGGCCAAAGTTCTTGAAAGCGGCAAAGGGATGAACGGTGTTGAAGTTTGGGGTAAATACCTAAAAAATCTCAGCGGAGTAAATGCAGCCGGTAACATTGCAAAGTTTGCAGCGGAAATCGGAATATTTACAGGTTATGACATCAGCGTTGAAGTGATAAGCGATTTGCTTGATAAAGATGGCAAACTTAAAGATATATTTCAGGAACCGGCAAAACTTGAAGAATTTTTGACAGAAAAACTAAAAGAAAATACGACTAATCTCGGATTAATAAAAACAATAGGAAGTTTTATTCAAATGCGTTTAGGCGGCAAGTACGGAAGTGCACTTGCTGATTATGAAGTACTACAGCGGACAAACGTTAAACAAATGGAAATCAACGGTGTCAAAAAATATATAATTGAAATAGATAACGGCAACCGTATAATAGCAGACAGTCCTGCACAGGTAGCAGCATTTTATCGTACGGCTTTATACGCCGAAACCTTGTCTAAAAACGGAACAGAAGCCGGCGGACAAAGCAGCGGCGCAGCCAAACAACAGCCAGGAACTTCCGGCTCTTATGAAGAAGTAAAGCCTGCCATGATTTCGCTGACAAGTCCGGAGTTAAAATCTACACCGGTACAAAACAATGGTAATTTATATACACCTCAGGATATAAAGAATAATATTGAAACCATTGGCATCAGAAATATTAATGGCAGGAGTAATTTAATTTATCTTTCAGAAGATGCAAATACCGCAAAATACGGAATAAATACTCTTGACGATTTATTAAAATCCAATCTCGTAACAAAAGAAGAAAAGCAGCTTATAAAACAGTTATATAAACATGCGCAGGAGCTTGGATATAAAGATTTATATGATGACAATTTGCATGTATTGATAGGTTTTGCTTCAACCGCGGAAAAAGTTAACGGCAAGCTTGTTTCAAAATATGATAATTTATCAAAGGAACAATTTGAAGTAATAAAATATATTACGGATCAATGCCGCGGCGGCCAAATCAGCGATGAACATACTGCTGCTATTCTTGCAAGAATTAATGACCCTGTACCATATGAAGTATTTAAGTATATCAATAATCCTGAAAAATTACCGGACGAAATTACACGCGGTCAAATGAGCTGGAGTAAAGAACAATGTCTTGAATGGATTGATGAAATCAAAGCAATGAAAGGATTTTTAGATACACAATCAATTCCGGCTGATATTACAGTCCAGCGAGTTGATGATTATTCTGTTATGAATAATGTCACAATTGGCGGCAAGCCGCTCGGTAAAATAATGGAAGCTGCCGTTAAAAACGGAAAGATTGAAGATGTCCTGAAAATTCTAAATGGTGATAAATCAAATATAGAAGTAACATATGATAACTTTATCGGGACATCAATGTCTAAAGAAAAAACATTTATAAATCATCATGATATAAAATGGGAAATTGATGTTCCAAAAGGTACAAAAGGAGCATTCTTAGAAACAGCCGTAACATCGAACAGCATCTACGATGAAACAGAATTTCTCCTTCAAATGGGAACAACCCTTAAAATTACCGGTGCGGAATATAAAGACGGAAGCTGGCATATAAAAGCAGAAGTTGTCCGTCAGAATACTCCGGCTTCAAACACGGCTGCCGCAAAAAATTCAAAAGGACAGTTCCCTCCAACTCCGCTTATGGATGAAGCTCATGGACAAAAGCATGGTGACAATCATTTGCACAAAGTTTATAATACGCCTAAATTCCAAAAAGAAATATCTTCCTGTTTGGACGCTCTGGTTGAAAAAATTGACCATGATTTTAAACCGGGAAAAAACCTGCAGCACCCTGTGGATTATGCAGATTATATGATGCCAGACGGCACAATACTTTCAAGAAATTTGCTAAAGGATGCCAAAAACGGGGAAATTCTTATTTACTGCATTGATACGAACGGAAAACAATATTATTTATGCGCAACAACACCGGAAAATATAGCAAAAGCGCAAAAGATATACGATTATATGTCACAGCTGCCGGAAATTCCTGGCAGAAATTATATAAAGCCGCTTCAGGAGCAGATAAAAGCCGGAAAAACTTTTGAAGAAGCAATGAAAATTGTTGAAGCCGATATGGAAAAAGCTCGCATAGAAGCAAATAACCGAAGCGAGCAGGCATTGATTGCAAATAATGCCGTCAAACCTTCTGAATATCTTGTTAAACCAGTTAATTCACCGGAATTTGAAGGCATAACATTATCCGCTCAGGAGAAAATCAAAGCAAAAGTAAAACATCAGGATATGAATGTTCTTTTGCAGGATAAAAAACTTGAGGCTTTATATAAAGCTAATGCCCAACCTGCAATTCAATTGAATGTAGAAGCTCACCTTAATCATATATATTCCAGAATGTCCACGGAATTAAAGCCGGGAGAAACTTCTGTAGAAGTTCCTTATAACACTCCTGTTACACTGCCTGACGGCACAAAAATTGTACGTCAAAAAGTAACAAAGCTTCATCCGTATTACCAAAGAGACGGGTATGAAACAAAATACGGTCTGCCGAATGAACCCAAAGAAATTATATCAGTTACAACGCCTGACGGACAGACATACACTTTGCCTGCAGTTTCGATTGGTTCCGTCAATTCTGCTAAACGTGTTCTTGATTTGATGGGTAAGGCTATTGCGCCAAAAGAACAAGATTATACAGCTCCTACACTTCCGGGAGCAGATGCTGCTGCAGAAGCAAAACGGGTAGCAACTATTCATAAAACAATTGATAACATCAAAACCAAAAGTACTTTGATAACTTATCTTGAACAGCATTCCGGTTTTGCAGACGGTAATAAAATTCTGACAAAGGAAAATCTTACTGAATTATTAGCTCCTTACAATGAAACAAATATGCAGAACTTAAAAGAAGTTCTTAAATATATGTATGGTGAAAGTACAAATGACAGCTATACATCAGAGAGGATATTAGATGTTCTAAAAAGTGATTTTATAAAGAACCCGGAGAATGCTGATTTTATAAAACAGTTCCTGACAGAAAAATCTGCTGCAGGAAAAGACTTAATAGACGTAATCATAATTGACAGAACATTTACATTAGCAGAGTCTGACACGGCAGAAGCTGCTAAGGCTCTTTTTGCACTTAAAAATAAAACAAATAATCCTGTCTTGAATGTAGATAACATTATTTTAATGACAAATAATTATAAAGGCAAAAATGCTGAATATTATAACAGGTTAGCAGATATATTAAACATCAAAGACGAACAGGGCAGCTATGTTATAAATGCAGAGAACTTCCCGATTTTAAACCCGGAAGCCATAGACTTTTTAATGAAAGATAACAAGCTGGTGCATCCGGATGTGCTTAATTTGTTAAATCGCAATTTAGCTAAGGCAGAAGCCGGGAATATTGACGTAAAAGGTTTGAATATAATGAATGCATTATATAACAAAAATCCGGATATTACAGTTACTGAGCTGGTTAGAAAAACAAAAGAATTTGCTGTAGATAAAAAGATTACGGATCCAAAACTTGCTGAAATAGGCAATAAATATCTTTCACCTGACTTGAATACACAATTGTTTGATATCCAAACCATTATGGCGGATGTAAAAGATGAACGAATTCTGGAATATGTTAACAAAGAACTTGATGAAATAATTGCAAAACATCCGGAAGGTCGTCAATTGAATGATAAAATTAACGAAATCCAAAATGTACTCGATATTTATCATTCAGTAAACAGTGATTATGTAAATATAGGCGGCGGGAATTACAGCCCTTATTATCGTCAATTTATAAATTATTTAAAAAAATCTAATCCTGACCTGGCAAACAAGCTTATAAAACAACCGACACTTATTGAAAAATATATCACACAGCCGGCATATAATTCATTAAGAGAGGACTTTAATAATGATATGCAGTTCGGTCAATTAATTAATTATTGCAAAGAACATCCGAACAGCGAATTAAGTGAACATTTTTATGAAAACTACTTCCTGAAAAATGTAAAATTACCACAGGCAGTTAAACAAAAATGTATAGAAATTAACAACAAATACGGTGTTAAAGTCATTCCTTCCGCAAATCCAAAAGAGGCAAAAGAAGTATTTAACTATATAGAAAAAGAATTTAACGAATGGCAGACTGCAAGCGGCGGGCAGGCGAAGCTGCCGCCGGTGCTTGATTTTATGAGAGCAAAAGAGGATTACTTTAATCCGGAAAGAGCTTATGGACAAAGTGTTGCAGGCGGTTTTGCAGAATCATATACCAACCAGAGTGTATCATTAGATAATATGACACTTAGTTCGGTTCAGTATACTCTCAGACATGAGATAACCCATATCAATGATACCAAAAAAGGCTGTGCATTACCTGAAGGTGTTGCAGCACAATCTCAAGTTCTTGATCCGGAAACAGGAACAACAAATACTAAACTTGATTTCCCTAACTGTAAATACAGAGAAGAATTTTTAAGAGCCGGTATAGCTCCTTTACATGTAAGTTATGCTTACAATAACGCAGATGAATTTATTGCGGTCGCTGCAGAAGGTGATATGAGCAAATATTCACCTGAATTTAAAAAATTACTTCTTGACCTGGGTATGCCTGAATATATGTTTAAGATGAAAGTAACAAATCCTAATATAATCAAAGGAGTAAAAGAGGCGGAACAATTACAAAAAATATATCCTGATGAAACATTAGAAGAAATTTACTATCCAAATGAAAAAGAAATTCAGGAATCTGTTGTGCCGGAACCGGTTCAAGAACCTGAACCGGCTGTAATACCGGAAGGGGGAAATATTACATATGCAGTTAACGGCAACGAAGTACCGGTAAAAGAAGTTAATGAAGCTGTTCAGGAAATCAGAACCCGTTATGAAGGTAAAGAAGCCGAAATAAGGAAATATCTTGATGAAGCTGGACTTGGCGAAATAGGCAATATGAGAGGCCGATTAAAGAGCGAGCAGAGTTTGTATGACAAAATTGCAAATTATATGAAAGAACATCCGAATGCTACGCTTGATGAAGCGATAAGCGATGTACGCGATGCTTTTGGTGCAAGAACCGTAATAGAAACTGATTATAATTATAAAAACCATCCGGAAGTAAAAGCACTTCTTGATGCCGGAGATGAACGCGGGGCAATGTTGAAAGCAGCAGAACTTCAATCCCAGCCAGCGTTAGAAAAATTAAAAGGTATGCTTCTTGCACAGTCACAAGGTAAAGACGGTCTTGAAACTGCAAGAATAAGCAATTATGTATCTGATGACGGCATTCCGTATTTTTCGGAAGCACAGCTTGCTGAATTGAAACAGTACGGCGCAAGTATCGGCGTAAATGTTAACTATGTAGTAAAACTTGACAAGTCTGACCCTAACTATGCCAAAATGAAAGCCGAAGGCTATAAACCGACAACAAAAGCCCAGCCGTCAGGATATACCGCTTTACAGATAAACTTCAAAACAAAAACCGGCGAAGTAATCGAATGGCAATACAGAGGTGATAAAGTCGACAGATTTGCAGAAGGCGAACATATTCCGTATGATTTGAGAACAGATAAGAATATAATCGGTGACCACGAGGAACTTGAACCTTTGTATAATCCGATAAAAGAACTTCTTTCGGAAGATAATATGAGTGAAGGTGTATATAATGAATATAACCGTTATTTAACGGATTATTATACACATCTGCGTAAGTCGGAACTCGGATTTGAAAGTGTTGAGCCGAAATTATCTGATTACGGCAACGGATATAAGTTTGATGAAAGATTAAGTGCAGAAAACCTCATTGCACTTCACGAGGCTGCGGATAAACTTAAAAACGGTAAAATTTCACAGCAGGAAGCAATAAATGAATATAACACAGCGGTTCAGAAAAATACACCCGTATCAAAAACATACAAAGACGAACTTCTGGAGCTGGTGGCAAAAAAAGGCTCCTACTGGTTAAATTCTAAAGAGATGAATGTTGTCATGGAAAAATTGCCGCAAATAAAAGATGAAAAAATTCTTGATGCAATTAAAACTAAATTGAATAGTGACAAAGTCATTGATATTCGCGGAATTTTGGCTTTATGTGAAATAGAAGACTTTAAAACAGGCGGCTACGAAGCTCTCAGCCCTGAATTGAAAAATCTTATTCAACCGTCAAGTTTTTATACGAAAAAAGATTTAAATGTACAATTAGAAGAAATTAAGGCAATTCAGGAGCCTGTATTGCGGCAGGAAAAACTGGATGAATTTAATATAAATGTTCTATCCAACCTAATTCTTACGCCAAGGAATGAAAAAATTACTGATTACTTATATGATAACTATTTGCAGCCTGCCATTCCTGACAAATATAAGCAGGCAATGACTGAAATAAGTAATGCCACCGGGAAAAAAGTTTTGCCTTCTTCCTATTCTTTCAGATTTGAAAAAAAGCCGGACTCTTATGTTCAAATGAATATGGAAGCTTTAGCTAATTATAATAATCTTTCGGATTTTCAGAAGGATTTATTTAAAAGACACGCCGATAAAATGTTAGTTAGTGATTATTGGTTAACAAATCCGGGGTATGAAACAGTTAAAACGTTAACTGTCGAAGATATAAAAGTTTTTGAAGAAAGAAATTTGGCAAAATACATAATGTCATTAATTGTTAAGGAACTTCCGGAACTTATAAACTTAGATGAAACCCGCTGGAACACTATCCAAAAATTTGATTTGTTTAAATATACAGAGTATAAATATGATCCGGAAACAAAGTATGAATCTCCTTCCACATCAGCAAGCAATATTATAGATATTGTTACACAGTGTTCTGATGAAGAAATCCAAAATATGATTAAGAGAAATATATTCAGTATTACTCCAAAAGGATTTTTATCATTGAAATCTGATATGATGATAGCGCTGGCAAAACTTGATGACAAACAATGGGATTACATAGTAAATGATCTGCATTTAATCAAAGATAATGTCCTGGATATTCATAATAATGATGTCACCGGCGGTCTTGAAGCTGTTAATGCAAGATATGTGGATTATGAAACAACTAATGCAAATATAGTTAAGTTCCTTTCTAATCTGAATAATAACAAATCTTCAACGGAAGAATTGACTTCTTTGGGTTATAAGCCGGAGATAGCAACAGATGAAATCGGACATTTATATGACGGTATAAATCCAGAAGATACAAAAGATTTTAAATT
Source organism: Candidatus Gastranaerophilales bacterium (assembly GCA_944324035.1). Classification (GTDB taxonomy): domain Bacteria; phylum Cyanobacteriota; class Vampirovibrionia; order Gastranaerophilales; family Gastranaerophilaceae; genus UBA1221. The sequence continues at coordinate 18,449 of CALUUU010000001.1, read as the reverse complement.
CAACAGTACGACCTGGAAAGAAAAAATAGAAAAAATAGAAAATGAAGTAGAAAAAGCGGTATATGAACACCCTGAATTATATGTAAACGGCGAATATGCTTCACGCGAAGAATGCAATACAGCTATTGCAGAATTCTTTAAAGACAAGAATAAATTACGTCTTGCTGAATTGAATGCTGCAATAGATAAAGAAGGCATGAACCATTTAATGCGAAAAAGATTTGATGATGTTGAAGAATATCTTGATATTACAAACAATTTCAATATAAAGGATTTTGAACTGCTTACAAACCTCTGCAATTCATATAACAGCAGCGGGAAACCTTTTATGCCGACACAAAAAGTTGAGTTTATAGATTTGATAAATGCATATAAAATGAACGGTCTGGATACATCAAAGATGGAAGCTATGATTGAAGCCGGAAAGGTTGATGTTGCGGAATTGCATATGGATTTGTTCAACAAAATTATGAAAAATTCGGGCATGACAGATGAAGAAATCTCATCCATCCCTATAGAAAAACTTTCATCGTGGGATACAAAATATACTCATCTTCTTGCCAAAGAAATACAGGGAGAATTTGACATCCGGGATGAGTTGCATATTCCGACACAAGCGGGCGATAAGACCTTCTCTGATTTAATCCGTGCCGCAAACCTTGATGATTTTAGCAGATATATACATGACGTAACAAATATCTACGGCAAATCAAATGCAAATACGAAAGGGGCTTATAATGAGGCAGGTATAAATTATGAAACCTGGATAAATCCGCCAAAATCTGCCGAAGTTCATTTTGTAACAAAAGATAAAAACCAGGAACATTTACAGCAGATTTCAGCTCAGCTTTTAGAGGATATTAATACCCTTAGACAAACACCTGTAAAAGGATTTATAGACAAACAGTTCCCTAAGTATATTAAAGACGGTGAATTTATAATTCCGTCAGAAATTATGTCTAATAAAGCAAAATTAAAAGAATTCACAAATAATATAATAAAACAGTTGGATTCTGTATGGAAACGTGCACAGGGCAACGCTTCAAGTGAAGATCCAAAACGTGCCGCAATGGCAAAAAATACTCTGACAGTTCTTTCGCATTTACAGACAAGACTGGAAGATATTGAAAACGTACCGGCTTCAACTGTTCAAAAATCGCTTGATTTAACTGTTAAAATGTGGGACAGAAATCCGCAAAAAGATATTTTCCAGGGCAACTATTCAACCTGCTGTATCGGTATGGGCGGAGGCAACGGCAGCGCAATGCCGCATTATTTGATGAATACATCTTATAATATGATTGAGCTTGTTGATAATACAACAGGCAAAACAATCGGAAATGCGCTTGTTTATTTTGTAAAAGATAAGAACGGCGAACCTGCATTTATTATTGATAATATTGAAATAAATAATGGTGCAAAACCTTCTGAGGAAGGCGGTTTGAAATTACGTGACGCAATTGTTGAGTATGCGTCAAACGTGACAAAAGCCGTAACCGGCAGAGATGATGTCAATATTTATATGAGCGGTTCATATAACGACGTGCCTTGTTCTGATTTACCGGTTGAAAACCAACAGGTTTCATTCCTTGGTGATTTAGATACCGATAATATATATATGGATTTGTACAAAGGATGGGTTGAAAAATCCGAATTTACAAAAGTCGTGGAACTTTTAAAACTTAAATAATTTACTGGCTTTTTAAAGAAAAATGTTATAAAATAAATACAGACGAGGTTAACGATGAACGAAATTAATCCGGCAAAATTAAATAAGACAAACTTCAAAGGAATGAAAAATATGAACAAAGAAATAAAATCTCTCGAAAATTGTATAAAGAGTTCCTTAACAATGCTGCGTATCCGTGCGGAACGTGAAGTAGCTGAGTTTGGAGATTTTGCACCTGTGTATGAGCAGTTTGCAAACCCTGATAAATCTTTATGCGCAACAGATTTTATGCTTAAAATTTCAAAGCCTCCCAAAAATATAGAAGGCCACGAAAAAATCCGTAACCTCGAAGTTGTCGCATATAAGCTTCCGCACCCTTATAAGGCCGAACGTATTATTGCTGCCGGAAACAAAGAAGAGATTTTAAAACAGCTTAAATCTGATGAGGTTTATTCCAAAATAGAAAGTGCCGTAAAAAGTCTTTCTCATGATTTGGAGGACATATAATTAATTGTTAGTGAAGTCCTTCTGCGGCTGCTTAACACTAATGAAAGAGCCTGAAAACGATTGGATTTTTGGGGAAATATTGTGTGTCAATGAAATATTGCAATAGTCATACCACTATGATAGTATCATTTTATGAGCGGGCAAAAATTAAACCTTATAATTAGACCGATGAAACAAACAGATATAGATGCTGTTGTTAATATTGAAGAGGAATCGTACGGTTCCCACCACTGGTCAAGGGAATCATTTTATAATGAATTATCAAATGAGCTTGCTTCATATTTTTGTGCGTTTAATGAAGAGGGAATTCTTGTCGGTTATACAGGAACCTGGCAGATTTTGGAAGAAGCACACATTACAAATATTTCAGTCAAACCTGCTTTCCGCCGCAGAAAAATCGGGGAGGCACTGCTTTATACAGTCATAGAAAACTGTTATAAAAAAGGAGTCAAATATATTACACTTGAGGTGAGAGTTTCTAATTTGAAAGCGATAAATTTATATGACAAATACGGCTTTAAATCTCTCGGGAAACGTAAACAGTACTATCAGGATAATAATGAAGATGCATTAATAATGTGGACAGAAAACATCTTTTACGATAAATTTAAAACTATATATAATAAAAATATCGAAAATCTTAAAAAGGTTGTAACCATAAATGAGTGATGAAAACGAAATTCGTGATGAGTTAAACCATTCCGAAACCGAAGAACAAAATAATTTACAAACAGTTAAAGTTAAAAAATCACGAATTAAAAAAGTTAAAACAAAAGAAAAGAAAAAAAAGAAGAAGAAAGGTATACATTTAGGTATAGGCACTTTAATGCTTATATTTTTCTGCTCTTTTTTAATTGTAGTGGCAACCTTTCTCCAGCTTAATATAACACATATGATTGTTCCGATAAAGTTTTGGACGGGCAAGCCTACAACTATAAATGATTTTGTTTATTCAATAAAATACATTCCGCAGATTCCGATTATAATGTTCATAGTAGGATTGCTGGGCAGAAGACTGGGATTTATCAGTATATTGCTTTATATTATTGCAGGTTTGTTTTTCGTACCTGTATTTGCGCTTGGCGGAGGCTGGAGATATATATTTGAATACAGTTTCGGGTACATTTTTGCATATCTTCCGGCTGCAATTCTTGTCGGAACAATACTGAAAAAAGATTACTCTTACAAAAATGTTGCAAAAGCTGTATTTATCGGCGTTTTGACAATTCATGCCATCGGACTGTTATACATGACAGGTCTTGCTTACCTGAAACATGCCGGCTGGGGGTTCGTTTGTGCCTGGACAGAAGCGCAGAGCGGTATAAAAATTCTTTATGACTTTGTATTCAGTTATCTTGCAGTGCTGGTGGCCAAATATGCAAGAATTATTCTGTGGTTTTATTTGTAAGAATGACGAGTTTTTATGGTATTTGCGGCATTTGCAATATAACTCCGTATAGTGTTTTCAGTTGTTTTAGTTAATTTTTGTAAATTAAATTAAAAGCACCTGTGTAACTATGTTATGATTGAACCGGAAGAGGATAGAGAATGATAAAAAATTTTATAATATTGCTGGCCGTAATATTTATGACTGTTCCGGCATTCTGTGCTGATAATACCGAAATAGTACAGGAACAAACCGTACAAAATAAAATTGATGATATCGGCACAAAACTTTTGAATTCAAACAAAATTCAGGAAAGAATAATGTTTGTATATGATGAAGCAGATAAAAAAGCGCTTTTAAAGCTGGACACAAAAATGACAAGCCGACGGGTGTTTATGTATGAAGGGGCATATAAGTTTGCGGATAATGACGACGAGATAGCGGCTTTTCTTGCAAGAGGAATTGTTATTGCCGCAAAATCCTTTGACGGATATTTTAAAGGCGGCCTTAATTCTCTTCAAATTGCTGCTTCACCTAAAAAATACGAGGTTATAGCCGACAAACTGGCGGTTGATTTAATGGTAAACGCCGGCTTTAACCCGCTGGGGCTCATAACTTACATCAACAAAACCGTTCCGCAGAGAAGATACGATGCTATTTCAAATAAAAACCTTGCATCAAAAAGGCTAGCTTTTATTTATGAATATATTTATAATAAGTACCCGTATTTTCTCGTTAATAATGAGTATCTCGAAAATGAGCATTATCAGAACTTTCTGTTGAATTCGCAAAATAACAGAAGGCTTTTGATGAAAAAGATAGAAACAGGCTCAAAGGAAAAAATTAAATATGAATAAACTGCTTGGAATTTTGTTTATTGGAATATTCTTTTGCTGTGCAGGTTCTTCTCATGCCGGAGAAATTATTCAGGATGAGCTTGTTAACACGACTCTTCTTGACAAAAAAATCGAAAAACCCGAACCGTTTGAAAACTACAATTTTGAAAATACTGATGTTGTTGAGATTAAACTTGCAATTGTTGACGCAATAAAATCGGAAAATGATGTATATGAGGGGCAGCCGGTAAAATTCAGGGTGCTTTCTGATGTACATTACAAAGGCCGCTTAATAATAAAACGCCATACAATTGTTCCGGCGAAAGTTGAAGTGATAATACGAAGCGGTATGAACGGTATTCCGGCAAGCATAATATTCGGCGATTTTGAGTTTGAAGGGATTAACAAACATCTTATATCAGATACATATGAAGTCCGCGGACAAGACAGGAGCCTTCTTGTTTTCCCTCTAAAGTGGGCGCTTACTATTCTACCGCCGACAGGCACTTTTACTAATTTTATAAAAGGCGGTCATGCCAGAATAAAATCAAACAAACTTGTAAAAATATATTATCATCCAAAATGGCTTATGAATAATGGAAAAGAACAAATGTAAATTTGTCTTTGTTAAATTGTAAAGCAGCTTAAACAAGATGGCTGTGAAAAGTCAGGATTCGCCGATACGACAGTCAGCATGTAATTATTTTTAAATACTGTTGAGTATTTACCTTTAACTTCCTGCTGAAGTTTTATGGAAGCTTCATATTCAGTCCAAAATTCGTAAAAACTTTCGACGGAATTGAATTCTTTTTTATAGCGTTTTGATAATGCGTCTAAATCGCGTTCTTTCATTTCTTCTATATCAAGCCCGCATTCTGCCGTGTCAAAAGCTGCAGCTATGTATTTGCCGCAATGAGTTATACTGAATTTAATATTGCTGTATTTAAATCTTGGTTTTTCGTCAACAATTTCGATTTCTGTATCTAAGATATTGAAATCCCTTTCCCCGACTGATTTTACAAGATACCGTCCGATTGTATACTGGGTAAATCTTTTAACTGATTTAAACTCCATATTTCCGGCATAATTTCTCAAAAATTCGGTATCGTACTGTTTTAGAAATTCTTCTGAATTTATATAATAGATTTTCATAGCAGTATATTACTATAAAAAAATTAATTACTCAAAAAAGTCATAAAAATGGAAGAACTGAAAAGGATAACGGGGCACAAGGGTTTCTAAAAATTCCAAATATTCTTTTTGCATATTTTTAACAGTTTCGGTTTTGCTGCCGCTATATTCAAATTTTTTCAGGCAGATGCGGTATTTTTCCCCTTCTTTAAGTGCGCACACAAAATATACAGGGTGTTCCATAAGATATGCAAACTTAAAAGTACCTGACGGAAGCTGGATTGTTTTGCCTAAAAATTGAACTTTTATATTCGTGCTATGTTTGGAAATTCTGTCACCTGCCATAACAACGACTTCTCCATTAGAAATTTTTTCTTTAATTTCTATTGAAGTATTAACGTTTATATCTTCAACCGGATATACGACAACAGGACTTTCAATTTCAATTTGTTTTATGAAATTGTTAAATATCTTGCACTGGTCGGCTGATAAAAAGATATTCAGCGGCTTACGTATACTTGTGCGTAATAATACCCGCATCATTTCAATGTTTCCCAAATGCGAACCTATAACAAACACACCTTTTTGCAGGTCGTTTATAAAATTTATTTTATCGTTTTCGTTATCAAAGAAAATATTATCAGGACTGAATTTTCCCGCAAATACTTCCATTTTATCAAAAAGCGAATATGAATATGTGAGAAAATGCTTAAACTGGTTTAGAATTCCAGGATTTAACCCCATCATGGATAGATATTTTTTTGAATATTTGCGGGGTTCTTTCGCACCCAAAAAAGCGAAAAAAGTTATAAACCATACCAAAAATTTAACAACATCTCTGCCGCAAAATTTATAAATATTCCATAAAATAATAAGGCGTTTTTCTCCTGCAGCCTGTTCTTTTTGCTGGTACCATTTCATAATGCTTTCTCCTTTTTATAATCAAATAAAAGGCTCCCGAGATATGAAACGGCTAACCCGGCAGATAATATAAATCCGAGTGAGCTTATGAGTTTAAAACTTGTAAATGCCAAAAGCAGAAATGAAAATATACTTGTTAAGCAGGATAATAAAACCGCATCGGAAGAGGATTTTATGCCGCTTGCCCTGAATACCGAATAATCAAGCCCAAATCCGATTATCAGAAATACGGCAAGGATATGGAAAAGATTTATTTCCTGACCCGTGAGTGAAACAAGACATACGGAAAATATTGCAGCCATAACAGACGGTGTAATTATTTTCAGCGCGGTTTTCGGCTTGTAAATACAGGAAAGAAGTACATATAGTATAAGAAATATCGGCAAAAGCATTTTAACACAGGATATCCTGCAGTGTTTTATCCGGTCTGTAACACTTTTTGTTACATCAACAAATTGTCCGCCGTTTTTCGTAATTATTGAAGGGTCTTTTATGTCATAAAGAACCATAATTGATGTATTTTTGGCCGGCAAAAATTCTGCCGTCACAGGCAAGTCGGTATATTCAATGAAATCTTTTTGAGGCTTTGCGCTTAAGAGTTTTTGTTTTTCTGCGGGAGTAAGAAATTCCCCGAATTTGTTTAATTCATTTTTATAAAGTTCTTTTCTTAGCTCAAAATTCCTTTTCTGCTTTTTAATTGACGGAATAAATTTGCTCAATGCCTGATAATCTTGACTTTCTAAGTGCCGGGTGATAGTTTCTTCCTTTTCCAGAATTTCCTGCATGTTATTCCCGCTTATTACGGCAAATGAAGTTTTTACGCTGCCGCCTGTGGTTTGTGCAAAAAGTTTTTCCGCATACATAAGTTTTTTAGAAGGTACATAAAGATTTCTTATGTCATCATTAAATTTAAAACAGCATAACCCCCCGAGAGATACTAAAAGTACAATTACCAAAAAAATTTTTTTAAAATTATTGTTTACGCAAAAATTAATTTTTCCCGGGTTCAAATCAAGTTTTAAAAGAGGATAAAACAGAACTACCATCAAATAAACCGTAAACAAGCCGGTCATAGTGAATACTGCTATTTGTTTTAAAAGTTCCACCCCGGAAAAAAGCAGGATACCGAATGCACTGACAGTTGTAATCATACTGACAGTCAGACTTTTAAATATTTTTGCCAAATCTCTTTCTATAAAATAGTGCAGCGAATAATCTATACAGATACCTATCAGAGTAGTTGAAAATACAAACGTTAAAACGTGAATTGATGAAAACAGGATTGCGCATAAGAGATATCCGGCAAGAATACCTCCGCCGAGGCTTATTGCAATGGGCAGCAGCAGTTTCAGATTTCTGAAATAAAAATAACATATTCCGAGAATAAAAAGTGATGATAAAACACAGATTATATTTATTTCAACCATTGACCTTGAACTTGCGTAATACGAATGTATAGGGGTTCCGGTCAAATAAATTTGTACATCCTGGTTTGAAAGTTCTGCCTGCAAATCCGTAAGAGTTTTAATTTTACTGTTAATAACATCCGGAGAAAGCGAGAGCTCGTTATTAACTTCTAAAGATAAAACTTGATAATACTTTCCGTTATATTCAATACTTTCGGTGTTATTACCTCCCAGTGATTTCAGATAATCTTCAAAAAGCATAAACGGATCTTCATTCAGCGGTACAAGCATTACGCTGAAAGGGTCTAAGAGCCTGTTGTATGCTTCTGCCGTAACTTCATCATATTTTTTATCTTCAAGAAGTTTTGCGGTTGAATTTGCCAAAAGGTTATTGTTGTATTTTTTATATGTCGAAAGAATTTTTGCAAAATCAAATGCCTGTATATCAAAAGAATTTTTGTCAACAGAAGCCAAAAACTCCTCCGCAGTTTGTGAGGCTTTTTCCGGGGAAGATGCTTCGACAAGAACATTAATTTTGGAAGAATACCGTCCGCTCAATTTTACGATTAATTCATCTGAAAAATTGTTTGAATCTACAGCCCGCAGAAGGTTTGTTTCAGTTTTGGCGGGATGAAAAATAACCCACATGCCGGCTATTATAAAAAATAAAATATATAAAATTCTCAAAAAATTTTTCATAACTATTTGCATTCTGTAAAGTTTATTTTAGTACTTCCGCTTTTTAGTGTGTTAATTTCCAGCCTGTTAATATAGGTGCTTCCGTCAATTATAATGGAGCTCATTACATTGCTTATTTTGGAGGAGGTTTTTGGCTTCAATGCTATTTGCCAGCTGTTCGGGTTTTTAAGATAAAAAACATCGAAATTTTTGTTTATGTAAGAATAATCTTTACGCGAAATCGCAATAATAATGTCACTTACGCGCTTGCTCTGCTCTGTTGTATAGGCGGTTGTGGATTTTACCGGATAAAGTGTATCAAATATAACTCCGCTTTTTACATCAAATCTGAAGTTTCCGCCTGATTTTATATAAGCATCGGAATTCGGAATACTTTTTGTCTGGGTGAATTTGCAGGAAACATTTTTGTATTCAGGCATTTGTACATTTGAAATATTTGCAGGGTGTTGAAATATAGTATCTTTTGCAAATACAATACTTCCAGCCAAAAAAATTAATAAAAAAGTGCTAAAAATTTTCCTCATAACTAAAGCTTACAACAAGCAAGCTTTTCTTTCAAACCATCGGGGGCAGAATATAAACTTTCTTTAGTTACCGTGCTAACGCAAATTTGCATGGTCTTTGCTTTGAAGAGTTTTTCACCTGTTTGGGCATCAAAAATTGTGTATTTTATAACCATGCCCGGTTCAATTTCTTCCAATGTAGAGATAATTTTTAACTTTTGCTGAAATTTACATGGCTTGATATACTTGAGCTCCATTGTTGCAACCGGGTACATAACACGGTCATGCGCCATATTATCATAGGTATAGCCAATTTTTGCAAGCAGATCACATCTTGCGGTTTCAAGGTATTTTATATAATTCCCGTGCCAGACAACATTCATCGGGTCAAGGTCATAAAATTGTACTGTTACAAAAGTTTCTGCTTCAAATTTCATTTTTCACCTCAAATTTCAATCTACTTTACAAATATACCCGAAGAATATGTTTTGTCATCAGACAGGTAGGTAAATTCCAATGATTTTTCCAAATTTTTAAGTCTGAGCGTTACAGGCGTATCAGGTCTGATTATATTGGAAAATTTTACTTTCTTGGCTTCTGTCGGCGGAATTTCTATATTAAAAACATCATTTGCAAAGTATTTTGCAAAATAAAGCTGTACCACGCCTGGAAGTATCGGCATAACATCGAAATGCCCTTCAAAGAAATTGCAATTTTTCCTGAAAAGTAATTCTATTTCCGCTTCATTTTGCATAATGTTTCTGGATTTTACAAAAGGCATGGATGTATTCATCCCGAACAGCTTAAATAGTTTTGTACGGCTTATTTTACCCATTGCGGTTTTTGGGAGCTCATCAACAATGCGCCACTTCTTAGGCACTACATCACCGTATTTCATAAGAAAACGCTTTAATTCAAACTGTTCAACATCTATATCATCAGTTGCTGCAATGCATGCCAGGGTGTCATGGTACATAAAGCAGTAGCAGTCTTTTATTTTGGCATGTTTTTTTAAGTTGTTTTCAATTTCATCAAGAGAAATCCGTTTTTCGTAAACTTTTACAATCCTGTCAGAACGTTTTTTGAAAACAAATTCTTTATCATTTACATATTCGATAATATCCGATAACACAGCTTTGTCCTGCGGAAAATACTCTGACATAACAACTGTTTGGCTGTTACTGTCAGTGGATACGCTCACATCAGGAAATGCCCTGAAATTTGTGTGCCCTCTTTTGTATGCAATGTTTCCTGTTTCAGTGCTTCCGTATATGTCAATTAAATCGGTATACTGTTTGAAATAGTCTATTATTTCCGGCTTCAGCTTTGCTCCTGCAAGAAAAATTTTTTCAGGTGCTTTGTTGAATGTATAATCATATTTTGCCATTTTTTCCATAAATGTCGGGGTAGAAATTAAAATATAATCGTCTTTAAAATTCAGCTGCTCCGGAAAGTCTATTTTTTTATAATTAATTCGGCAACCGTATCGAAACGGCAGAATAAAATTAAACAATATTCCAAAACTATGCGCCAGTGAAGTTGTTGCAACATAAATATTATCAGGTTTTAAGTTAAATACATCAATCGTAGTCTGTGCTTCAACTTCAAGGTTATAGAGATTTTTTTGTATATTCTGCGGTTCGCCTGTTGAACCTGATGTAAAAAAGTTTATCTTAACATCTTTAGGGTTAAGATTTTCGGCATTAATTGTTCCGTCAAGAGGGTGAGCCGGTTCCGGGATAATATAATCCACATCAAGCTGCTTCAAACGAGCTTTGTCAGAAATAAGGTAGATTTCTTTTCCTGTAAATGCTGCTGCGAAAAAGTTTACGGCAAAATTAAAATAATCATCTCCAAATAAAATAATATTTTTAATTTTTGATTTTTCAAACTCCCTGCACTGGTAAATGATATAACGTTTCAATTCGCCTAAAGTTATACCGGGATTTGTGAACACAAAATTGTCATCATATTTATCAGTTTGGAACTTCTCTAATATCATCCTCTATACTTCTTTCTTAAAACCACTCTTACAATATATTCAACCACAAACACCATACCGATTGCAAAATATGAAATACATCCGTTATATAATGCCCACCATTTTTCCGGCAGAAATACCGTAACTATTGAGATAACTAGATTTAAAAATGTAACAGCACACCATACATAAGTCAGATTTCTTGTATAAGTTCTTGTAAAATCGTCCAAAACTCCGCCTTCCAGCTTTTTGGCAAATTTTTGTATTACGGTTTCTTTTGAAAACGAGGATATAAAAAATACCAGAAAAGCCGTTAAATTCGCAGCAACAGGGTAAAACTTTACAAGATAAATCTGCGTAAAATGAAACAACAAAATTACCATCAGGGTAATTATAAACGGAAAAATAAATTTCAATTTCATTTTACAAGTTCTTCAATGGCTCTGGCAACATCTTCCACTGTTTTAATCTTTTTAAAATCTTCCGGCGGGATTTTTTTGTCGGTGAAATATTGAAGCTTAACTGCTAAATCAACAGCATCTATACTGTCAAGTTCTAAATCCTCAAAAAGATTTGCATCAGGCGTTATAACAGAACTCTCGATTTCAAAATCATCAACGAGAATTTCTTTTAATTTATCCATAATTTCTTCATATGTAAAACTTTTATTCACCTTTACTACTCCTGATAAAATCGGCTATTGTTTTCACAGAATAAAAATACTTTGAATTTTCGCTCTTGTCAGTGGATAGTTCAATATCGTAATTCTTTTTTAATGCTATGCCAAGTTCAAGGGCATCAATTGAATCCAAACCCAGACCGTCTTCAAAAAGCGGATCTTCATCATTGATATCAGATGGTTTGATATCTTCCAAATTTAGTGATTTAATTATTAATTCTTTAATATTATTTTCCAGTGTCATGTGCTTAATTCCTATATTAATTTTATAACTTAATTATTCCATAAAGTCAATTTATACATTCTTTAATTTTAGCAGATATATGGTTGCGGGCTTTTATTTCGCCTACTGTATCAATATTATAATCTTTAGTGTCGATTTCCGGCAAAATTTTTAGATAGTAATTTACGGTTTTTTCTCCGGCATCAAGCGGGGAATGATGTTTTCTGAGAAATGGGAAGTCGGTTTTAATATTAATTGGAACAATATTCGCTCCCGATATTATTGCAAGCTGGGCCGCGCCTTTATGGATTTTTATATCTTCACCCGGTAAAGTTCTGGTTCCTGTCGGGAAAATTACAATATTATACCCCTCATTTAATGCTTCAAGCGCATTTTTCTGAAAGATTTCCGGTTCAACATCGTTAATTATGTAAAGCGATTTTACGATATTTCGCATTACGGGATTTTTCAACAATTCTTTTTTAGCAAGACAAAGAGAGCGCGGCATCTGCCCTATAAGAAGAATTATATCTATCAAACTCGGATGAGAAGCAACAACAATTTTTCCTCTTATATCGTCTAGATTACCTTCAACATTGACTTTTATTTCTCCGGTAACTTCCATAACCCATATAAAAAATTTCCATGAACTATGTATAATCCCGGAAAAACATTCCCTTCGTTTTTCTTCTTTTACAAACAAAGATAATACCGGGAAAATAATTCCGCCGATTGTGAGAGCTCCTATACCGAAAAATCCCATCTCAACAAATACGAGAAAAGCCCGCCAAAATTTCATCTTGCAATCCTCTGTATTTTGTAATTATCACTTACAAAAGTATCACATTGTCCGCTTAAAAATTGCACCAAATCATCGAAACTGTCTGCCGCAGGTAAATTTCCGGAATTTTCAGACAAAAGATACCGGCCGTCTGGTGTTATCTGAATTGAGGCAGAAAGACTTTTTAACCCGCCACAGCTTTCAGCATAGCAAAAAACAGAATCCCCGGATAAAATACTTTCCAAAAACCCTGCGGTAACTGTCTTTTTACCTGCGGAAATTGAGTTATAACCCGTTTTATTCTTTTCAAGCAGTGAAAACAATCCGATTGAAGCATTATGTACCGAAGAACTAAATCCCGCAGGAGAAACTTCCCCTTCCTCATTACGCTGTTCAATCAACTGGAGAACCCTTTCCACATCGCCGTATTCGGAGGCAAATACAAGATAAGGATTTCCGCCCTCATATACGTTATAAAGCGTAAAAAGAGCTGCACGACCGAATTTATTCAGCTTTCTCCTTGTCATCATCGGGATAAAAGATACATCAAATTCTTCGTCTTTTATGTACGAATATTTTTTTATGTCAAAATTTATTTCCTTCATGATAATATTAGTATAATATTGATAGAACAATTCTGCAAGAAGAGGTATGATGATTACAATCACAAAGGCAGCTGCAATATGTAATTTAGGCGAAAATTCAGAAGAGATTTTTCAAAATCTTACAGCCGGAAAACTGACTGATTTTAAAGTTACAACCCCTCTGCCTGAAATAAAATCGGAAAAATATAATATAAGATGCAACAGAATGCTTCTTCACTGTTTAAATCAAATTAAACCCGAGATATCCGGTTTAATAGAAAAATACGGCAAAAAAAGGATTGGTGTGGTTATTGCAACAACCAATACCGGAATTGATAAATTTGAATTAACAAACGATTATGAATTATTAAAAATGAGTAATCCCGCTGAATTTTTAAAAGAATATCTTGGGCTGGAAGGGCTCTTTTGCGGAGTGTCAACTGCATGCTCTTCAGGTATAAAAGCTTTTTTAACCGCAAAAAAATGGATGGAAAGCGGATTATGCGATGCGGTTATAGCAGGCGGAGCCGATGAACTTTCAAAATTTCCTCTTGCAGGTTTCAAATCCCTGGAGGTACTGTCGGACAAACGTTCAAACCCTTTCAGTAAAAATGTTACCGGGATAAATATATCCGAAGCTGCTGCTTTATTTATACTTGAAAAAGAGGGCAGCGGAATAAAGGTTTTGGGACTTGGCGAAACCTCTGATGCGTACCATATTTCAACACCAAATCCTGACGGCGAAGAAGCTGCAAAAGCAATGCTTAATGCGTTAACAGAAGCCAATTTAAACCCTTCGGATATTGATTATATAAATCTCCATGGAACAGGAACCTTGGCTAATGATACGATGGAAGCTAATGCAGTAAGTAAAATATTCAAAGATAAAACACCCGTCAGTTCAACCAAGCCTCTTACAGGTCATTGTCTTGGCGCTGCAGCAAGTATTGAAACAGCTATCTGCTATGAACTTTTAAACAGCAATAAAAATATACTGCCGCCGCATGTTTATGACGGTGAATATAATCCGCATATTCCACAGCTTAATCTTGTTGATAAAAATAGCAAAATTAACGATGTAAAAAATGTTATGTGTAATGCATTTGGGTTTGGCGGCACAAATGCTGTAATAATTTTAGGAAAATAATATGAAATACGAACTGGAAAAGATTTTACCGCATAGTTATCCGATGATACTTATTGATGATATTGAAGAAATTAACCTTAAAGAAGGATATATTATAGCAAATGTTACAATACAAGAAGATAATATCTTTTTTGAAAAAGAATTAGACGGGGTATCATATCTTTTGGGTATAGAATTTATGGCGCAAACAATTGCCGCATATGCTCATTTTAAACATAACAGCCCAACCCCGCGTATCGGATTTTTGCTTGGTACACGGTCGTATAAGTCCTCAGTTCAAAAATTTCAAAAGGGGCATAAATATATTATTAAAGCAAAAGAAATTTTTTGTGATAACGAACTTGTTTCATTTGAGTGTTTAATTTATAATGATAATGTAGAATGCGCGAAAGCTACAGTAAATGCTTACCAGCCGCAGAATGCTGCGGAATTTTTGAAGAGCGGAGTTTAAAATTTATGGGAAAACAAATACTTATCACGGGTTCCAGCCGCGGAATAGGAAAAGAAACAGCAATTTATCTGGCAAAGAACGGATTTGATATAGTTTTGCATTGTAACAAAAATATCCAAAAAGCAGAAGAAGTGCTTACAGAGATAAAATTGTCCGGGGTTGAAGGACGTATTTTGCAATTTGACACAACAAACAGAGAACAATGTTGTGAGGTTATTACCCGTGATATTGAACAAAACGGTGTATACTATGGTGTTGTTTTAAACGCAGGAATTACCCGGGATGCTGTTTTCCCTGCAATGCAGGATGAAGATTGGGACAGCGTTCTGAATACAAATTTAGGCGGCTTTTATAATGTTTTAAAACCGATTGTAATGCCGATGATTACAAATAAAATAAAAGGCAGGATTGTTGCAATGTCTTCTGTTTCCGGACTTCGCGGCAATTACGGGCAGGTAAATTACAGCGCTTCAAAAGCGGGTATTATAGGTGCTTCTAAAGCATTAGCACTGGAGCTTGCAAAACGCAAAATTACCGTAAATTGTGTTGCACCCGGGGCTATTGAATCCGATATGACACAGGATTTGCCTGTTGATGAAATTAAAAAACATATCCCGATGAAACGTTTTGGCACGGCAAAAGAAGTGGCAAGTCTTGTTAATTATCTTATGAGTGAAGATGCAGGATATATTACGGGACAGGTTATTTCTGTTAACGGAGGATTATATTAATGCGTCGCGTTGTAGTTACGGGTATGGCACAGATTAGTCCTCTTGGGGCAACGAGAGAAAAGGCTTTTGAAAAGCTTTTAAGTTTGAAAAACTGTGTAAAATATATGCCTGAATTGGAAGTTTTTACACGTTTAAATACTAAACTTGCGGCGGTTGCTGATGATTTTGTAATTCCTGAACATTATACGCGGAAAGTTCTCAGAACAATGGGCCGTGTTGCGGTTATGAGTGTTGTAAGTGCGGAAGATGCACTAAAAGATGCCGGACTTCTCGGAGATGAAATTATCACTAACGGTGATACCGGTGTAAGTTACGGATCTTCATCAGGTTCACTGGAAAGTATCATTGATTTTTATTCAATGATGGTAGAAAAAGAAGTCCGTACTGTTACATCAGGAAGTTATGTGAAAATGATGCCGCAAACATCGGCTGTAAATATTTCCCTGTATTTTAAAACAACAGGACGGCTTATCCCAACTTCAACTGCATGTACATCAGGTTCCATGGGTATAGGTTATGCTTATGAGGCAATAAAAAACGGTTATGCAACAGTAATGATTGCCGGCGGGGCAGATGAACTCCATCCGACACAGATTGCAATATTTGATACACTGTATGCAACAAGCCAGAAAAATGATTTTCCTGAACTGACACCGTCACCTTTTGATAAAAACAGGGACGGGCTTGTCATAGGAGAAGGCGCAGGAACTTTGATTTTAGAAGAATATGAACACGCTAAAAAACGCGGAGCAAAGATTTATGCAGAAGTTATTGGTTTCGGAACAAGTACAGACGGCACCCATATCACAAGCCCTAATCGCGATAAAATGAAAACAGCTCTGGAGCTTGCCTTGAAAGACGCCCATATTTCTCCTGATGACATAGGATATGTAAATGCACACGGCACTGCAACAATACAGGGCGATGTTGCAGAAAGTAATGCTACATATGATGTGTTTAGGCGGGCTGTTCCTGTAAGTTCGATAAAAAGCTATACAGGCCATACACTTGGTGCCTGCGGCGCAGTGGAAGCTATTCTTACAATAGATATGGCAAGAAAAAAATGGTTCTGTCCTACATTAAACCTTAATGAAATTGACGAGGAATGCGGAAGGCTTGATTACATAAAAGGTTCAGGAAGAGAAATTGACACGAATATAGTTATGTCAAATAATTTTGCTTTCGGAGGCATAAATACTTCGTTGATATTTAAGGTGTTTAAATAATTTTGTTATATTATTTCAAATAAAAATAGCCATGTGGCTAGTATATTTAGCCATATGTTTATATTAAACTTAATTTGTATTTGAGGTGATATGATGGAAAATAGTTTGAATAAGCGTGAAAAAGAAATTTTAGAACTTGTTAAACAAAAATTGAGCATTGATGAAATAGCCAAAAAGCAGTGTGTGAGCAAGCATACAATAAAATCCTACTTAAGTAAATTTAATAAATTAAACTTAATTTAAAAAAAATATAAAAAAGGGGTTTACAAAAAAAAATCAGCATGTAAGATAAAGAAGTAACCGTAATTAATAGTTTACCCTAATTGATGCGGTGCAGAAATTTGACAAATACATATGGGGGATTAGCTCAATTGGTAGAGCACCTGCTTTGCACGCAGGGGGTTAGGAGTTCGAGTCTCCTATTCTCCAATTTTTCAAACAATAGAACCCTTACTGTTTTGCAGTTGGGTTTATTTTTTTATCTAGGTATAAATTGACACAGAGTTTGAGAAAACGTGACAGGTGTTATGTATCAGGGATTTTGACAAAAAGTATCGCAAGTTTGACATGTTTAGTTGGAAGCTTTTACTGTTTTAATTTGTGATAAAATTATTAATTATACAAGTTAAAGGAGTTAAAAAATGAGAAAAGCATCAGAGCAGGAATATTTTCCTTATGGTTCAAAACTTGTGTGCTATATTGAACTTACAAAAGATAAAGAAATAAGACAAGTCCAAAATTATGTACAGGAAAAGCGAGATGCTTATTATAGGGTAAAAAATGATGGCAGTAAGTTATATGCCGTTTGGCCCGGACAATATAGAAGTGATTTGTTTGAAATAGATGATATAGAGTTATACGGGAAAGAATATATCAAAGAATTAAAATAATATACAATTATTTAGCACATAATTCATAGTAATTATTGTTATACTCACCATATAAAAATACTGAATTAAAATTTATTATAAATTCTTGTGTTTTTATTTCATTAGTAAAAGTACAAAAATTACCATTTCTGCTATCAGGTACAAATATTAATAAAAATATTTTGGCCCAAAATTCTGATATACAAATTAAAGGATATAACAATACGAGACATTGAACAGTTCAAATTGAGCATGAAAGAAAATGATGTTTCAGAGAGAAGAATTAAAAATGTTTTGACATTACTTAATCAAATAATTAAACACTTTCAAAAAGAAGGTATTATTGATAAAACTTGTTGCTTTGAAGTCAAAAGAGTGAAAAATATATCAAAAAGAGAAGTCCAAATACTATCAAATAAACAACTGAAGCAATTATTTCAGGTTTTAGAGAAGCGTTATCCTTATCTTTTACCGTTGGTTGAGAAAATGATTTTAACAAAACACCCTTAAACAGTATTTTAACAGGTGATGAAAATAAAAAAGAAATCATGAAACGAAGAATTAGAAAAGATTTTTATAAGGTAAAACAGCAACTAGGACTAGAAAATTACATTATTAATGATTTAAGGTTCTGTCAAAAATGTGTAAATAAAACCTAAAAGTCGTGTAAAAAATGTGTAATTATACAACAAAAGTGCTGTAAAAAATGTACAGTTTG